>DATLWH010000666.1:0-3278 GCA_035576505.1 Thermoanaerobaculia bacterium
ACCGCGAGAATCAATGGCACCAGCACCATCGCCATGTAGCGATTCAGCCGCACCGACAACACGAGCGCCACCGCCCCGATGACGGCCAGGGCAAGCGGCGGCCTGACGAAGAGCGCATCCGGCCAACGCAGCGTCATCCACGCCCGCGCCTCGGCGGGCTGCTGGAGCGCCAGCCAGAATCCCGGGAGGTAGAGGACGACGGCAAGTGCCAGCGCCCCCAGGCCAGCGTAGCGCCGGCGCCTGCCCTGAGCGAAGCCGTAGGGGCCTGCCGGCTGCGCGCCGGCGGCTTTGAGGAGAAGAATCGGAAAGAACAGCACCCCGTAGTAATGACTGTACGCCGCCGCCACGAGCGCCAGCGCCGCCACGAGCGGCCGGTCGTCATCGATTGCCAGCATGGCGAGAGTCACGAACATCGCGCACATCGCGTACGCCCGCGCGTCGACCGCGTAGAGGACGGCGGGAGGGAAGACGGCCAGCAGGATCGCGGCGAGGATCGCCGCCTCACGATTCCATCGCAGTATCAGGACGATCGAGATCGCCGAAAACAGCAGAGACAACAGACGTGTCTCCACGACCGAGGGATCGCCGAGCAGGTGAACGGCGAAGTAGTAGAGCGGCGGTCCGGAGTCATGCCGCAGCGCGGCCAGAATCCCCGCGAACGGCTTGCCGGCGATCCAGCGCGTGAAGAGCTCGTCGAAGAATGGCGCGCGGAGGATGAGGAGGGGAACGCGTGCCGCGGCGAAAAGAAGAAGGATGAGGGTGTAGGCCGGGAGTCGGGAGTCGGGGGTCGGGGGTCGGAGCAGCGATTCTGTTTCGTGAGACTTCGACTCCCGACCCCCGACTCCCGACCCCCGATCTCCAGCAACGGAGCCTGACGAAACAAGATCACCGCTCCGACCCCCGACTCCCGACTCCCGACTCCCGCCATCGGCACTCACACCGCCAACAGCTCCGAGATCGTCTTGATCAGATGCGACGACTGAATCGGTTTCGAGATGTAGGCATTCGCGCCGAGGGCCAGCCCGCGCTCGCGGTCTTCCTCAGCGCCCTCGGTCGTGATGATGACGATCGGGATGTTGCGGAGCTGCGCGTTCTGGCGCACCAGGGAGACGAGCTTGAGCCCGTCCATGACCGGCATGTTGATGTCGGTCAGGATCAGGTCGATCTTCTCCGGACCGGAGAGCTTCTTGAGGGCGTCGACGCCATCCACCGCCTCGATGATCTTCGCGTTCTTGAATCGCTTCAGCGAGAACGAGATCAGCTGGCGCATCGTTGGCGAGTCTTCGACAACCAGAAAGTTCGCGTTCTCCAATGGCACTATCGAGCCCTCACGATGTGGTCGTCAGCAGGTCGAGGAAGCTCTGAATCGTGTTCAGCTTCCTCTCCGACTGCGAGTAGAGTTTTGACGAGAAGATCGCCGTGGCGGCATGGGCCGCGAGCAGCGAGAAGAGCTCGTAGTCGACAGCGGAAAACGAATCTTTCTGCTGCAGCAGCTTGTAGATGACGACGAGGCCGATGACGTGCTCTTTGATCTTCAGCGGCACGGCGGCCAGCGGCTTCTCGAGAGTCACCTTGCCGCCGTCTTCCATGTCCTGATTGATGTAGTAGCTCTCTCCGGTCTTGGCCACGCTGCCGAGGACGCCGTCGCCGAGGCGGGTCGAGATCGTCTCGATGCCGGGCATGACGTCCTCCCCCTCGGATGCGATCGCCTTCAGCTCGTTCGTCTTCTCGTCGAGCAGCAGAATCGCGAACGATTCCGCGCCGATGAGGTTGATGACGATCTCCTGCACGATCTGGATGACCTCGCGGAAGTCGAGCGTGGAGTGGAGCTGGTAACTGGCGACGTAGAGGTTGGCCAGGTTGTTGTTCTGCTCCTCGACCTCGATGTAGCGGCTGGCGAAGTCCTTGTTCTCTTCCTCGACTTCCTTGAAACGCTGCGCGATGCGGCGGTTCTCGTCGGTGAGGGCCTGCACTTCGGCGCGCAGACGCTGCACCTCTTCGTCGAACCCCGCCGTGGTCCCCGTCTCGAGGGAGGCAAGGCGGTACCGGAGCCGCTGGTTCTCCCGCAGCAACTCCTCGGTGAACTCCTTGCCCTTATTGAACAGCTCGAGAAACTTCTCAGCTTTTTCTTCGGTCATGGGGGACGCTCTCTCGGACGGACGACGGAGGAGAGTAGCACATGACTTGGGGGTCGGGAGTCGGGAGTCGGGGGTCGGGCGCCGGAGCACGAAAAGGCTCCAACTCAGGGTCCCGACCCTCGACTCCCGATCCGCTCAACAGGCCCGCATGGGATTTCCCGCGGGCGTCGCCTCGGGCGCTACAATCAGCACAATCAATCAGTGGAGCTCCCATGACGACTGAAGCCGATCCGGTCGAGGCCCGCCTCGAAGATCAGATCTCGTGGTACGACCGCAAGAGCCTCAGCAACCAGCGGACGTACAAACGTATCAAGATGACCGAGATCGTCGCCGCCGCGGTGATTCCGTTCCTCGGCGCGCTCAACGGCATTCTGACGAATGTGGGATGGTGGACCGGCGCGCTCGGTGTGTTGATCACGGTGCTGGAGGGAATGCTTCACCTGAATCAGTATCAACAGAACTGGATCGCGTACCGCTCGACCTGTGAGTCGCTCAAGCACGAGAAGTATGTGTATCTTGCGAAGGCGGCACCGTATGCCGGCGTAGCCGATCCGCGCGCCCTGCTGGCCGAGCGCGTCGAGTCGCTCGTCTCGCAGGAACACGCCAAATGGGCCTCGACTCAAACGGAGAACACGAAGGTCAAACCGGCCGCCGCGTGAGCCTCCGGTGACGCGCGTTCGCAACCCGGCGAGCGCGACCGAAGATGCCGCGCCAGGAACAGGCGACGCTCCTGTCAGCGGCTGGCGGCCATCCCCTCAAACGCCGATCTCAGCCGCCAGAAAATATTGATTCCTTCCCTGTCGGGGTAGGGAAATCGCGCCTGGTGTCACTCCTTCTTTAGAGAGGCAGTCCAGCCACAATTCGGGTCTGAGGCACATTCACCTGGAAGCAGGCTGGAAGTCCAATGGCATTCGAGCACGATTTCCTGATCAGCTATGCCCACATCGACGACCAGGCTCTCGTCGCTGGAGAGAGCGGCTGGGTCTCACAACTTCACCGGCTGCTGGAGATCCGGGTCGGCCAAATGATGGGGCAGACGCCGAAGATCTGGCGCGATCCGAAGCTGCAGGGAAACGACGTCTTTGCCGACACGATTACCGAGCGTCTCTCCAGGATCGGCGCGCTGGTCTCGGTGTTCTC
>DATLWH010000667.1:0-2080 GCA_035576505.1 Thermoanaerobaculia bacterium
CCACAATCTCCGCTACTGGCGGCGCGAGGAGTACTTCGGTTTCGGCATCGGCGCACATTCGTTCGCCGGCGACCGCCGTTTCGCCAACACGCGCGACATTCATCGCTACATCGCCGGCGAGCGCGAGCCGGCCTTCGCCGAAGTCCTCGGTGAGGGCGAGGTGCGCCGCGAGACGATCTTCCTCGGGCTGCGCCAGGCCACGGGGCTAAACTATGACGACGTCGTGCGACTCTGCGGTGAGGAGGGAATCGAATGGATGGATCGAGGCTTGAGCGATGGGTGGCTGCGGCGGGTGGGCAATCGAGTGGCCTTTACCCCTTCCGGTTTCTTGCTGAGCAACGACTACATCTCGCAGCTCTTCTGATCGTGTTCGCGGCATTGCCGCTGTGCGCGCAGGACGTCAAGTTCGATCCGAACCTCGTCACTCAGGCAAACTTCAGCGAGTTCTCGCGCGTCGTGGGTCAGGCCATCTTCGCTACGCCTGTGCAACCAGCCCGCGCCAGCGGCTTCCTCGGATTCGACGCCGGCGTGGCCGCAACCGTCGTCAACGTCGACGAAGGTGCCGCGTACTGGCGTGCCGCCGTGCCGGCAGGCCACAGCTTCACGACGCACGGATTCATCGGCGTGCCTCGCCTGGTTGCCTCCAAGGGCTTCGGTTTCGGCACGGTTTCAGGCACGTACGCCAGTATCTCCAACAGCGGCATCAAAACGTGGGGCGGTGCCTTCGACACGCCGCTTCTGCGCGGGGGTGTGCTGAAGCCTGAGCTGGCTCTGCGGCTGTCGTACTCGGCGCTCACCGGACTCGACGTGTTCCGCGAGAAAACCTACGGTGCGGAAGTTTTTCTCAGCAAAGGCTTCGGCCCGATCATGCCGTACGCCGCCGTCGGGGTCATGCGCGTCAACGCGCGGGGCGACGTACCGGCGACCGCGCTCATGCAGGCGTTCACGCTGACCGACAAGAGCAACGTGAATCGCTACACGGTCGGCGTCCGGCTCTCGCTGCTCGTGCCGAAACTCGTCGTCGAAGCGACGCAGGCACAGGTGAGGAGCTACGCGGCCAAGGTGTCGATCGGGTTTTGAAACTCAACGAACTCCGAGGGCTTTCTTGATGGCTTCGATCGTGAACGTCCCCTCGGGGCCGTAGCCGAGGATCTGACCGTTGATGATGTACGTCGGCGTCGAGAGGATTCCGTTATCGAAGGCGCGGCTGACCTGATCGACCAATGCTTTCTTTTCGGCGGGTGAGCGGTAGATCTTCTCCACCGCTTTCCAGTTCACATCATTGTCCTCGCAGAAATTCTCTAGGACCTTGTCGAACGACTGCTTGCCGATCGTCTCCTGATTCGCGAACACGAAATTGACGTACGTCCAGTACTTCCCCGGCGCCGCCTTCGACAAGGCCCGTGCGCCGAGGGCGGCCTTGAGAGCCCACTCGTGATGCTCGAACAGCGGCAGATCGAGGCGGTAGTAGTCGACCTTGTCGAGGTTCTTGGCGATGATCGGCTCGACCGTCTTGTGAGCCTTGCCACAGGTCGGGCATTCGAAGTCGGACAACTCGATGATCTGCACGTTCGCGTTCGGGTTACCCCGGTGCGTGGCCCCGCCCAGGCCGATGGCATCGATCGTCGTCTTTCCGGGATCGGCGTTCAGATTGCCGCGCGTGCCGACGATCAGGTAACCGTTCGACGCATCGAGGAAGCCGTGGTAGGTGAAGCCGCCGATGCCTTTGGCCTGCTTGACCATCGAAACCGCGCGAAGGCCGTCAGGCAGCGGGAACGGAGCGACCGTGGCAACGATCGGCTCCTTCAGCGCTTCGGTGGCAACCTGGGCGATCCGCGCGGCGACCGGCCTGCCGTCTTCCTCCAGCGTGAAGATCGTCCCCATCAGAACCTGGCCGGTCTTCGGCGAGTGGAGCATGTAGGCCTTGTGCTGACAGCTCGAGTCGCTGGACTCCTGGGTCATCAGGTAGATCACGAACCCGGCGGGGCCGACTTTTCCGACGGGGCTGACGGTGACGTGCTCTTCGGGGCATTTGGCCAGGGAGCGCGTGGCGAAGTCGGTCAGCGCGGCGTTGAGAGTC
>DATLWH010000668.1:0-3610 GCA_035576505.1 Thermoanaerobaculia bacterium
GAGTCGGGGGTCGGGGGTCGGGGGCATACGCACGAACTTAAGCGAAGGGCCAAACGTCGCGATAGCGGCAACGAAGAGGGATAGCCAGGGGTGCGAGCGTTTTTTGCGAGCACCCCTGGGTTGTGATGTCTATTGAATCCGTGCCGCGTCAGCGGCACTGGATCCACTTCCAACTCTAGTGCCGCTGACGCGGCACGAAACCTATAGCACCTCGTTACCAGGGGTGCTCGCCAAAAGCGCTCGCACCCCTGGCTATCGTCTCGGGCCGCTATCGCGGCAGAGGCACTTGGGTTTGCCGGGTTGCACGTGAGCATAAGTTAGTGCGTATTGGGGTCGGGGGTCGGGGAGAAAATCTTCTTCGACTCCCGACCCCCCGCTCATTCAACATTTCATTTTGGATCGGCGATCGGGAGTCGGGGGTCGGAGAGAAGATCTGCTCCGGCTCCGACTCCCGACCCCCGACTCACGACCCCCGCTCACTTTCCGAACCGCCCCGCCCACCACTCCCCTTTCGTCCGCTCCTCGGCGAGGGTGAGCCCGTGTGAGGCAGAGGCACGGACAACGTCGTCTCGCCTGACGACGAGGATGCCGCTGAGGATGAGCGACCCGCCGACGTGGCGCGCCACGCCACCCAGCAGCGGGATGATGACCTCGGGGATGATGTTCATCGTCACGACGTCGAACACGCCGGCGCGGAGCGCCTCCGTTCCGCCGATGAAGATCGGCATCCGCCTGTCGTCGACGCCGTTGCGGCGGCGGTTGTCGCGCAGCGCGGCAAAGGCATCGGCGTCGTTGTCGAAGGCGATGATCTGATCCGCGCCGAGGCGGCACATAGCCAGAGCGAGGATGCCGCTGCCGGCGCCGATGTCGAGGCCTCGTCTCTTGACGAGATCGAGCGTCTCCAGGATCTCGATGCAGAGCGAAGTCGTCTCGTGAGAGCCGGTGCCGAAGGCCTGCTCCTGCGGCACCACGAGCGCGTGGCGGGTGGTGTGGGGCGGGATCAGCGAGGCGTCGGGCGCGACCACGAACCGCTGGCCGATGAAGAGCGGCTCGAGCGACTGCTGGTAGCGCTCCAGCCAATCGACGCGCTCGCGCTCGGTGGCGAACAGCTCGATGCCTTCGATATCAGCCAGCCCGCGTGCCGCCTCGTCCCGCTCCTCCGCGGCGTCGAAGTATGCGGAGATCGTCGTCGTACCGTTCGCCTCGGCCGATGAGCTGCCGGCCGACGGGGTCAGATAAAGGCGCGACTGGACGAGCTCTTCGAGCACGGCATCGCGCCCGTCGAAGGAAATATCGAGGATGAAGTCCTTCACGCCCTCACGCCGAAGAGCTCGTCGTAGTCTTCCATCGCCGCCTGAACGACGGCGTGAGCGTGCGTCGAACCGTACGAGCCCGACACGCGGATGTGGGCCGGCTCGCCGGGAACGAGCTTGTAGGTCGAGAAGTAGTGCTCCAACCGCTCGACGAGCACCGACGGCACATCGCTCAGGTCGTGCGCCTCGCCCCAGACGCAGTCGCCCTGCAGCACGGCGATGATCTTGTCGTCAGCCTCGTCACGGTCCACCAGTTGCAGCCCGCCGATGACGCGCGCGGAGAGGATGATCTCCGACTTGTTGATGGGCCTCTCGCTGAGGACGCAGATGTCGAGCGGATCTCCGTCCCCTTTCTTCGTCACCGGCATCAGCGCCGCTACGCGGGGACCGCAGTACGTCCTGGGGATGAAGCCGTAGAGCGCCGGCGGCTGCGAGGAGGTGCGCTGCGGACGATCGATGCGAAGGTATCCCGTGGCCTTGTCCACCTCGTACTTCATGAGATCGAACGGAGTGATCTCGATGTACGCGTTGACCACACGCGGCGGGTCCGTGCCCACGGTCAGCCCGTGCCACGGGTGCGGGCGCCATTGAGAGAAGGTCAGGTCAGGCACAGGGAGGGAATTCTAGCGGATGCCCGTTGCGAGCCGAAAGATGACAGTAAGCTTTCGCAGTGCAATTCAAAATCATCGGCGTAATCTGGGCAAACGAGACGATCGCCTCAGGTCGCGGCGTCCGAGATCGAAGGAGATTGAACCGAGAATATGGCACCGCGAATTGGCGGAAGATGAAGGGCGTTGCCACCGTTCGCTTGGTGGATGGTACGATTTGCAACGCTGAACTCCATTGGTACGAAGCACATGGACTCGGAAAAAAGGAAATCAAGTTCAAAAAGCCGGTCGGTCTCCGGTAGCCGCGTCTCCGCAGACTCGGAGTCTCGGACAGCTCGACACTTCGCTATCTGTGTTCGCAACCGTGGGTACCGAGCGTCGCTGGAACTGCGTAAGCTTTATCCCGTGCTTCCTGATGAGTTCGCGGACGAGCATCAGATGATCCGCGTGGTTGACGAATCCGGCGAGGACTACCTGTATCCCTCAACGTACTTTGTCCGTGTCGAGCTACCAAACGGCGTTGAGCGTGCTCTTCACAAGATCGCCTGACGCTCCTAACGCCTGTTACCCGATCAGGCGATCTGAGTCTTAGCCCATCAGATCCTGGTTAGAGATCGGTCAACGTCATTCCAAAATCGATGTATTTTGATCGAAAGTCGATCAACGTTGATAAGAAGTCGATCGACATTGATCGAAAGTCGATCGACGTTGATCGAAACTCGATCGACGTTGATCAGAAGTCGATCGACGGTGATCGAAACTCGATCGACGTTGATCAGGAGGTCGATCGACGTTGATCGAAACTCGATCGACGGTGATCAGGAGGCCGATCGACGGTGATCGAGAATCGATCAACGGTGATCGACACTCGATCGATGTCGATCGAAGCCTACGGGTTCGTGAAGAAGTCCTTCACTTTCCCGAACACGCCTTTGTCCTGCAAGGGCGTTTCTCCCTCGGCCTCCGCATAGCGCACCAGAAGCTCCCGCTGGGCGTCGTCGAGCGAGGTCGGGATGCGCACGGAGACGTGGACGTAGTGATCGCCGCGCCCGGGGCCTTGCAGGAACTGCACGCCTTTGCCTCGCAGGCGGAAGACCTGATTCGGCTGCGTACCGGGGGGAACGCGCAGCGACTCGGTGCCGTCGATCGTATCGGTCGGGATTTCCGCGCCGAGGGCCGCCTGCGTGAACGAGATGGCCTGCTCGGAATGGATGTCGTAGTCCTTGCGCGTGAATTTCGCATGGTCGTGTACGGAGAGGAAGACGTAGAGATCGCCGGGCGGCCCTCCGTTGAATCCCGCTTCCCCCTCTCCCGCGACGCGCAACCGGGAGCCGTCGTCGACCCCGGCCGGAACCTTCACGGAGATCGTCTTCTCCTCGCGCACGCGGCCGGCGCCGTCGCAGCTCGCGCATGGATCCTTGATCACCTTCCCCGCGCCGCCGCACTGCGGACAGGTCCGGGCCACGGCGAAGAATCCCTGGGAGTAGCGCACCTGCCCGCGGCCGCCACAGCCCGCGCACGTGACCGGCTGTGTGCCGGCCTTGGCGCCGCTGCCGTGGCATACCTCGCACGTGGCGATCCGCGGAACGTCGATGGTCACGTCCTTGCCGAAGACCGCTTCCTCGAATTCGAGGGTGAGGTCGTAACGGAGATCGTTGCCTCGGGCGGCACGCGTTGTACGGCGGCGGC
>DATLWH010000669.1:0-2696 GCA_035576505.1 Thermoanaerobaculia bacterium
GTCGGGCATGGTATTTAGAATATGTCTAATATTGGAGGATGTCAAGGAGGAGACTTCGAGAGATTTCCGCCCCGAGGTACACTGAGGGCATGCGAACCACACAGGTAAGCGAACTGAAGGAGCATTTGGCTGAAGTGATTGAGGCGGTGCGAAACGGGGAGACGGTGGAAATCAGGGATGGAGAGAAAGCGCTGGCCGAAGTCGTACCGCTGACGAAGGGTATCGTGACGTCAGCAGCACGCCCCGATCAGACCGCGATAGAGACACATCTCGACGAACTCGTCCGCCAGGGCAAAGCACGCAGGGGGACAGGAGCGTTTCCGGCCGACTTCTTCACGCGCCCGCTGCCGAAAGCGGAAGAGAGCGTTCTTGAAGCTCTGCTCGAAGACCGTCACTCCGACTGATGCGCTTCTGGGATTCGTCTGCGCTGGTCCCACTCCTGATTAGTGAGCCATCGTCGGAACAGGTTCGCCGTCTGTTAGCAGAGGATCATGACATCGTCGCTTCGATCATTACGCCGATCGAGATTCAAAGTGCGCTTTGGCGACGACGGCATCATAACGAAATGGCAGCAGATCAGCACATTATCGCCGAGGAAGCTTTTGCGAGACTGAGCGAAAGCTGGTCGGAGATCGATGACATTGTCGAGGTGCGCCAGCTCGCCATGGATCTGATCACGAGACACGTCCTGCGCGCGGCGGATGCGCTCCAACTGGGAACGGCAATCATTGCCTCGAGCGGCGCGCCCGGCTCCCTCCCCTTCGTAACGCTCGATCTCGACCTCGCCGCGGCCGCTCGCGTCGAAGGGTTCTCCGTTCTGTCGTAGCTCGTTCAATCGGCAAGGATAGGTGGCAATTCGTCTAGAATCGGCACACATTCAACAGACTCGTATCGTTGCCTCGTGCGGCAAACGTATGGATTGGGAGACCTTTTTTCTCGACAACCTTTCGCTGATCGACCGCGCTACGGCGTTCGTCAGCCGGAAGTACGGCCTCTCCGGCGCCGATGCGGAGGATTTTGCCTCCACGGTCCGGCTCAAACTCCTCGAGGACGACTACGCCGTTCTTCGCAAGTTCGAGCATAAGTGCTCTCTTCCCACATACTTAACGATCGTCATTACCCGCCATTATCTGGACCAGAAGATCCACGAGTGGGGCAAATGGCGCCCGTCGATGCGCGCCCGGCAGGGAGGCGACGCGGCGATCTACCTCGAGCGTCTCGTCAGCCGCGACGGCCTCGGCGTGACGGAAGCCTCCACGATTGTCCGTCAAAAATATACAGAGCTCGACTCCAGAGCGTTGGACGCGCTTGCCGGATCGATCGTGGTACGGCAGCCACGCCGCGCATCAAAGGTAGAGCGGACGGAGGAGATGCGCGAGCCGGCATCGGAGGCATCGGCCGAAACCGAGTTGCTGAGCGGCGAGCTCGAAGCCGCGGCACGTCGCGCCAGCGCGGTGCTGAGCCGGGAGCTCGACCGGCTGCCGCCTGAGGACCGCCTGATCATGAAACTACGATTCATCGATGCAATGAAGGTCTCTACGATGGCCAGATTGCTGCACGCCGACCAGAAACAGCTCTACCGCCGGATCGACCGTCTCGTGGCCGCTCTGCGCGAAGCCCTTCTTGCCGCCGGCGTGGCGATGAGCGACATTGGAGACATGCTCACGAACGGCGCCGACGCGCTGCACATCGACTTCGGCACGGCCGACCTCTCGCAGGTGCCGCCATGACGATGACCCTTGCGCATCCCCCCGCCGAGGACCTCGGCCGCTTCGTCGAAGGAACGCTCGACGATGCGGCTCGGGCCGATGTAGTAGCGCACATCGCGGATTGCGATGAGTGCCGGATCGTTGTGGTCGATACCACGGCGTTTGGGGAGGAGTCAGTGGTCAGGGCGCGCGGGATGGGCGGGCGGTGGTGGCAGGCCGCCGTAGCGGCCGCGATCGCGATCGTTTCCGGCGGATTATTCAGTTGGTACAGCTTGCTAAATCCGCTAGCACAAACGATGAAAGCGTACGCGCATCAGCGCTTCCGGCCTGTCCAGGCCCGCCTGAGCGAATTCCCATATGTCGAGGCGAACCGCATGCGCGGCGGTGGGGGTGAGGGTGAGATTGACCAGGCCGAGTCGGAACTTGAATTGGCAGCCGCGGCCGTCCTGGAGCGGCGAGGTGAAGATCCGAAAACACTCCATGCGAAGGGGGTCGCATTGCTCGTCATTGCGAAGGATCACACCGGTAAGGATGCCGCGGCGGAGATCATGGAGGATCGAAACAAAGCTGTGGAAATGCTTCAAGCGGCAGCCGCTCACGCGCCGAAGAATGCGAAATACGAGAGTGACCTGGCCACCGCGCTCATTGAAACAGGAACTCGCGCAAACTTCGAACGCGCCGTCAAGGTGTGCGATCAGGCTCTCCAGATTGACTCCCGCTCCGCCGACGCTCTATTCAATCGGGCGATCGCATTGGATTTGCTGGGCCGAAGGCCTGAGGCGGTCACCGCGTACGAGAGATACCTCGCAGTCGACTCGTTCTCGCCCTGGGCCACTGAGGCGAAAAAAGCTCTCGAGAACCTTCGATAACTCATCAAACCAGCCGGACTTCCCCCTGCGATACACTTCATTTTGTGTTCGACAAGTTCCACGATGAATGCGGTGTCTTTGCCGTTCTCAACCATGAGAACGCGGCGAACATCGTCTA
>DATLWH010000670.1:0-5675 GCA_035576505.1 Thermoanaerobaculia bacterium
GGCGCGAGGGTAGCAGATAGTTCGACCGGTGCGGAGCGCCCGGAGGGCTAGCGTGGCGGAGCGATGGCGTCCTCGCCGGCTGGCGCGGCGGAGCCTGCCCTGAGCGAAGTCGAAGGGTCTCGGCGCCGCGAGGGCACGTTCGACTCCACCTGGGCGGGCGGGACGCTTCGACCGCGCGCGGCGGCGAGACGTCGGCGCGCCAGCCTAAGCGCGCCAACCGGCGAGGACGCCAGCGCTCCGAGGCGCAAGCGCTCAACCTCGAATTCACGCGTAAGTTATTCCAAACGCGTCGCTTCTCCGCTCAAGCGATACTTCACACGGACAATACCGCGAATCGTGTCGGAGGCTGTAAGTCATTCTGAGTCAGAAGCTTGCGCGAGAATCCACCGCGACGGCCGAAGAACGAAGGCATGACCCCATCTGATCCACTCCGATGATCAGTGTCATCAACGTTAACGAGGACGACCGCAACGTTGTCACCCGCCATCGGAACGTTAGCTCCGCTCATCGCAACGTCGGCTCCGGCTATCGCAACGTTGATGAAGGGCCATCGCAACGTTGGCTCCAGCCATAGCAACGTTAATGAAGGACCACACAACGTTGTGGAAGGGTCATCGGAACGTTGATGAAGGACCATCACAACGTTGTGGAAGGGTCATCGGAACGTTGACGAAGGGCCATCGCAACGATGTGGAAGGGTCATCGCAACGATGTGGAAGGGTCATCGGAGCGTTGATGAAGGACCATCACAACGTTGTGGAAGGGTCATCGCAACGATGTGGAAGGGTCATCGCAACGTTGACGAAGGACCATCACAACGTTGTGGAGGGGTCATCGTAACGTTGATGAAGGACCACCACAACGTTGTGGAGGGGTCATCGGAACGTTGATGAAGGACCATCGCAACGTTGTGGAAGGGTCATCGGAACGTTAACGAAGGGCCATCGCAACGATGTGGAAGGGTCATCGGAACGTTGATGAAGGGCCATCGCAACGGCCATGAGAGCCAGCAACCTCCTCAGCAACCCAGCGACGCCGCATAGAAATCTGCGTCCGCGGACTCGACGACATCCGCGACCAGAAGGCTCGAGCGGGGGAGGGAGTGGAAGTAGGTGTCCACATCGGTGTCACCGAGGTTGCGCCAGCTGTTTTCACCGTGCCGGACGAGGATGTAGAGCTCCGGCGCGCAGACGCGTTCGATGGACGCGCCGCTGTCGGCGATGAAGTGCCAATCCTGGCTGCCGCCGGAATCTCGGAAGCGGGTTCGTTCCCACAGCCGCCGGCGGAAGCTGAGAGTGGCGCCGGCCGACCAGCCGTGACCGGAGAAGCGGACGTTCGGTTCATGGGGAAGGAGGACGTAGAAGCAGTCCCATGCAGCGATGGTGTTCTCGTCCGCCGTGCGGTCGAGCGCTTCGACGGCGCGATCGAGAAAGGTGGGCTTGTAGTAGTCGTCATCATCGAGGAGTTGGAGGATCTCGCCGCGTGCGTGTTCGGCGGCGATGTTGAGACAGGCGCCGTAGGTCGCTCCCGGCTCCGCGCGGAGGTAGCGGACGCTGCTGAATCCTGCACAGAGATCCTCCACCGGCTCGCGCTCTCCGGCATCGACGACCACAAGCTCCGCAGCGCCACATGTCTGGTGCGCGAAACAACGAAGGGCCTGCCGCACGAACTGGGGACGATCGCGAGTGGACATGAGACAGGAAACGCGCGGAGTGGAAGTGGACGAGTCCGGCGGCGTCATCCAGCGCCACCCGCGGCCATGGCATGGGCATCGGCCGCCGCGGCGTAGGCATCGAGCGATCTCGCCGAAAAGCCGGCCGGCAGCATCGATTCGCTCCAGCCCGAGGGGCTCAGGAACGTGCCGGTCTCGAAGCGCCAGGTGTTGGAACCGTGACGGACATAGACGAAGAGACTCTCGTCGTCGACGCGCAGGAGCCGCTTGCCGCGCCGCATGGCCAGGCGGAGGAACGCCGCGTCTTCGCCGAGGTTGATCTCCGGAAAGCAGATGCCCCCGGCCCAGATGGAGCGGCGGAAGACGACCGTGCCGCCCGGCACGTCGCCGACGAACATGGAACGATGCAACGGACCGCTGACCGTCCAGCACTTACGTTGCGGCAGTTGCAGGACGAAGCGGTTTACGAGACCGGTGATGTCGGCTTCGTTTCGGAGGATCGGCGCGACCTGACCTTGTAACCGTCGCGGGCTGTACCAGTCGTCGTCATCCCACAACGCGATGATCTCGCCGCGGGCTTCGGCGCAGCCGCGGTTGCGCTTCGCGCCGACGCTCACCCGCCGGCCGACATGGACGTAGCGAACGGCAGGCTCGTCGCGCAGAAGGTCGCCGACGCGTCGATCGCCATCGTCGACGACGATCAATTCCCGATTACGATAGCTCTGGCCGCGGAAGCATTCCAGAGCCAGCGGGATGAACTCGGGCCGGTTGTAGGTCGGCATGACGCAGGGGACGAGCGGTTGTGAGGGGACAGCGCTTGGCGGCGAGCCGGCCGCCATCAGCTCGCGCACGCGTTCGACGCGCTCACTCGACCAGAACACTCCTCGGGTCTGTTTGGGGCTGACATTTCCCGGATGCACGGCCGCGACGCAGAGCCCGGGATCCTTGAGATCGACGATCTTTGCTCCATGGCTGCGCCAGACGAACTGCGTGTCTTCGCCGACCTGAAGGTCAGGGAAGCGGTTGCGCTGCCAGAACTCGCGGCGATAGGCCAGCGTCGTGCCGGCCACCCAGGCCGAGCCGCCGCCGGAGTATTGATAGAGGAATGCTTCCGGGCGCCCGCGGTCGTAGAAGTAGAGGATGCTGCTGCCGCAGACGTCGGCACCGCGCTCGGCGAGCGCGGCGGCCTGAACGCGCACGCGCGAGGCGGGGTACCAGTCGTCGTCATCCCAATGCACGATGATCGAGCCGCGGGCACGCTCGCAGGCGTAGTTCCGTTTGGCGCCGACGGTGAGGCGGCTGGTCAGACGGAAATAGAGGATGCGATCGTCGCCCGGAAGGAGGTCGGCGATCGAGTCGCTGCCATCGTCGACCACGATGAGCTCGATGTTGGGATGGTCCTGGGCGAAAAAACAGCGAAGCGCATCGGGGATGAATGTGCGCCGGTTGTATGTCGGCATGATGCAACTGACGAGCGGCGCATCGGAGGAACTCACTGGGGTTAGGATCGACGCCGCGGCCGCCGCCACCGGTAACGCTGCCACCGTGCGCGGCGCGAAGTTGGGGCAGGCGTCGCCGCGGCAGTGGTCGCGGTAGTCGTGCTTCTGTCCGCGGAGACGGGCGCCGCAGAATTTGTCCTGATAGCGGCGCTTGCTGGCCTCGAACGCCGCAGCCTCCTCGCGTGCCCGGCGCTCACTCGGCTCCGGACGCCAGACGTAGGCGGCGCAGACCCACAGTCCGTCGAAGCCGGCGCGGGCGGCGCGGATGTTGTAGTCCATCTCCCAGCACGGCCCGAGTCCGTACGACTCGTCGGCCGGCCCGATGGCGTCGAAGACCTCGCGCCTCGCGGCGTAGCAGAAGTCCGCCAGGCTGTAGAGCGGCGCCAGGGTGCGCGTCGTCGCCCCGAACCGCCGCTCCGCCTCGGCCGCGGTTTCGGCGACGTCCTCCGCGCGGGCGTTTTCGAAGACGCGCTGATCGTTCCAGGCGCGGTTCGTTGAGGGACCGGCGAGACCGACGCGGGGTTGCTGCAATGCAGCGACGAGTTTCTCGATCGCGCCAGGTCCGACGATGCAGCCGCTCTCGAGCATGATGACGATCTCCGTGTCGCTGGCGGCAAGCAAGCGATTGAAACACGCCGCGCCGCCGCGCGCACCGAGGTCGTCGAGCACCCGAGTGTTGATGACTTCCGCGGTCGCGGCGCGGGTCTCATCATCCGCACCGACGGGGATCACCATCAATTCGACCTCGGCGCCGGAGCTGTTCCGGGTGATCGACGCTAGCGTCGGCGGGAGCCGCGCCGGCTCGGCATGCACATGGACGCCGATGGCGACGCGGACCATCAAGAGCGTCCTTTTGCGGGGCGGGAGTCCATGTCTCTCTTCATCGTTCGTTACGTCTTTTCTGAGACGGTCCCTCGGCGGGCGACAGATCGGCGACGAGGTGGAAAGAAGTGTTCATATGATCGGACAGGTGCTCGAGGCCAACAGTCACGCGGCCTTGCAGCGCGGAGCGCGCCTCCGAGCTCATCTCCACTGTATCGGCCACGCGCAAGTCCACTTTGAACGGCAATTCGCCGGCGGTGGTCCCTCCCAACCGGCGAACGTGACGTGTAAGGAGGTCTGCAACATTCGCCGACAAGCCGTCGATCCGATGGGCGCCGGGTACAAAGACGCCGTGACCAGTGATGTTGGCGGCGACGCTGATCGACGGCTCCTGATAGTCGACCTTTACACGGCCTATATCCGTTGTCAGGCGAGGATGCTCGTGCTCATCGAACTCGACGGCATCATCACGAAGAGCCACCCCGTCGAATAGCGCCCGCACTGTTGTCTTCGCGCGCTGCGCTGCCCGAGCGAGAGCGAGAACGGCTGGTGCCGCAGTCTCACCCGGGCTCAGCTCAGTTGCTCGAAGTGCTGCCAGGAACGCGGCCAGCGCGAGGCTTTCGGTGTCCTCTCTCTCCGACAAAGCACTGCTCTGATAGAGCACCTCGAAGTCCAGAAGCTCGATGCCGTCTCGATCGGGAAGCCTGAGACGATCGTGACGAAGCCTCTCAGTGATCGGCGTGTCGCCGGCGCATTGGGCTAGTGCAACACCACACGCGAGGATTCGTCCGTGCGTGTCAGGCAGAAGAAACTGCTGACGCAACGCGATCGATGACGCCAAGGCGGAGCGGACGATTGCGGTCGGATCGCGATCCATCAGCACACAGACAGCTGCCAGGGCGGCCAAGTCGAAAAAGCGGGAGTGGTCGGGTGGGTCGGCCAATATGGCTTCGAGAACGGCCTCGGTATCCGGAGCATCTCCCAACGCAATCATTGGTAGAGTCCGATCAAGCAGTGCAGTCGCGTTCGTGCCGATGCTGTTGAGCGGCCGAGCTGCCCGAACAAGAGCGCGGCATCGAGCCGTAGAGTGGCGGTCGCTCACAACGTGATCTCCTCTGCCTTTCCGCTTGCGTCAACCTTTCGCAGGACGACTTGAAGTTGTGTTTTCACCGTCCCACGACCAGCCATGTACGATTCAAAGGCCAGCTCGATCATCCGTTTTGCCAGCGGTAGCTCTCTCGATCCGATTCTGACGCCCTCTCTCACATCGATGACGAACTTCATGATTCCGCCCTCGTTGTTCAGGATGCCCTGAACAGCCGCCTTCACCTCATCGGTGATGGCTGGATCATTCTGAACCTGTCTCATGTAGTCGAGCATTTTCCGAACCCCGCTCGCAAACGCGGTGGTCAAACTGGACAATTTGTTTTCCAGTTTGCGGAGTTTCTTGTCCCGCCCTTGCTGCAGCAGCGACGCTTGTCCGGTCATCACATCTCTCATGAGCGGTTCGTCGCCGAGAAGGCGGTTAGCCGACGCCGATCCGCTCGTTCCGGAGCCGCGCGGTGCTGCCTGAATCGTCACAGGCGTCCCTGCCACGCCGGTTCCAGCAGAGGATCTGACTGGGACAAAGACCTCCAATTGGCCGCGCTTCTTCACCTCGGTGAATTCCAGCGTACTTCCGG
>DATLWH010000671.1:0-2983 GCA_035576505.1 Thermoanaerobaculia bacterium
TGACGCGGCACGGCAACTCGCCGAGCGGCGGACACAACTGACGGGCGAGCGGATCCTGCTGCACATGCGCGCCACCAGCGGCGAGCGATCGCAGTCGTTCCGCGCCCAACTGCAGATCAGCAGCGGCCGCATGCTGCTCACCGCCTATACGCCGATAGGCACGAGCGCGATCCGGCTCTACGCCACAGGCGACGAGGTAACGTTCATCAATGACCTCGAGGACACGTGGTGGCACGGCAGCTCCGCCGAATTCGCCAGCGACTTCGGCTTCTTTGGCGCCACCCCGCCCGCGGCAATGGCGCTGCTGATCGCCGGTCTTCCCGCGGATGAAAATGCGATCGCGTACGACTATGCCGCGGCCGGTCTCTCCCGCGCCAGCGTGGGAGACGTCGTGGTCACCTTCGAGCCACCGTCGTATCCGCCCAAGCACGTCACCATCGTGCGCGGCGTGCAGAAACTCGAGATCGACACGCTCGAATCGGCCATGACCTCTGCCTCCATCGTGAAGCCGGACGTTCCGAAACAGTACCGCTGCTGCGTGGCGCCGCGGTTGTGACATCATCCCGCGGCGATGCTCGTCCGCGCGTACGCGAAGATCAACTGGTCGCTGCGCATCACCGGCAAACGGACTGACGGTTTTCACGATCTGGAGACGCTTTTCCAGACCATCTCGCTCTACGACACCCTGACGTTCGCCGAGTCCGATCATCTCTCGCTCACTTGCAACGACCCCTCCATCCCATCCGATGAGCGCAACCTCGTTCTCCGCGCCGCCCGCACCCTCGACGCGCCACCCGTTGCCATCACGCTCCGGAAGGAGATCCCCTCCGGCGGCGGCCTCGGCGGAGGCTCATCGGACGCCGCGGCGACCCTGGTGACGCTGTCGACGATGTTCGGAATCAGCCGGCCGCTCGATGACATCGCTCTCTCACTCGGGTCCGACGTGCCGTTCTTCCTCGCCGGCGGCACCGCCTACGCCACCGGCCGCGGCGAGATCCTGACGCCGATGCCGCGGCTGGCCGGCATCCCGCTGCTGTTGCTGCTCCCGCGGGAGCGGGTCAGCACGGCGCGCGCATTCGGCATGTTGCAGCGTTTCTCACCGCCCCTCGGCATCGATCGCTATCGCGCAATGATCGACGGCGATCTGCTCTCCCACGCCGCGGAGCTGGTCAATGATTTCGAGGAGCCGATCTTCGCCATGCTCCCCGGCCTCGGCGCGCTGAAGACGAGACTCCGTGAGGCCGGAGCGGCGTGGGCGGCGATGTCGGGTTCCGGCTCGACGATCGTCGGAGCATTCCGCACGATCGCCGAGCGTGACGCCGCCCGTGAACGGTTTGCCGATGTGAAGGCAGTATCGGCGGAAACGATCTGAGTACAGCTCTCCGAAATGAGTGTCCAGTCCCGTTCTTGACCGGATTGGCGCCGGTGATGCTGACTTAAGGTCCGTAGCCCCCCGGCTTCCAGCCCATAGCCCTAACTTATGACTTAATTTAGCCAACGACCAGGCCGCCGCGTTAGCGGCAGAAGAAGATAGCCAGGGGTGCGAGCGCCTTTTGCGAGCACCCCTGGTAACGATGGGCATAGTTCTTTGTGCCGCGTCAGCGGCACTGGAGATTCGCGACGCATCTTCGTTTGATGATCCAGTGCCGCTGACGCGGCACGAGCTGGATTGACCTCGACAACCAGGGGTGCTCGCAAAAAGCGCTCGCACCCCTGGCTATCCTCTCTACGCAATCGAGGCCTGATTTTAGGAGGATCGGTCACCGGAAACTTACTTGCTGGGACCTGTACTGAGCTCACCACATCGGCTTCTCCGGCGGTGGATCGAAATCGAATGAGCCGAGGAGCAGCCAGCGGCGCGCGGCCGACTCGCGCCCGGGGCGTGCGACCAGCGGGGTGGTGTAGTGCCAGAAGGGGAGGCGATAGACGGCGATCCCGCTTCGTCCGCTGACCTCGTGGCTGGCCGAGAGAAACCCGCGTTCCTCATACACGAGCCACTGCGAGCGCACGGCATCGTTGGAGAACATCACGTGCAGGTCGACGAAACCATTCCGGGTCGTAGCGTCCTCGGGGTGATGATCGTTGTGCGGCCCGCTGTAATCGCCCTCTTCGTAGCAGATCACCTGCCGTCCCCACCGGTTCCGTTGGACCGGCATTCCGACGATGGCCTCGGCGAAGGCGCGGAACGACTGCGAGAGCATCATCTCCGCCAGCCCGACCTCGCGGGCCGCGTCGAGCGCGTGGGACTTGCGGGAGTTCAGCGTGGCCGTCTTCACCCGGACCGTTTTCTTCAGCGAGTCGGAGTAGTTCCTCTTCATCGAGGCGATCCACTCTCGCGGGATGGGCGTCTCCATCCGCCGGATGACCGGATACATGGCCCGGTCCAGGAGGGCGATGCAACTCCGCGCCACCCGATCGTCGATCAGATCGTCGAAGACGACGATCGGCGTCGTGCGCCTGCTCCGGAAAACGTCGAGCCGGGGCGGGTTGGCGAGCAGCCGCCGGCCTCGTTTGTTGAGGAGATCGGAGAATTCGGACGGAAAGCTCTCCATGACGTCACGAAGTGTATCCTGATCGGTCGTGAAAGTACTTGACTAGTCAACTAATGAGCGGTAATCTAATGCCGTGCCCAGGGATATCGTCCACGAACTGAAGCAGACCAAGCCCTTTCCGTCGAAGGCGCAGGAGGCAGCGGTCGCTCTCTTGCGAACTGCCGACGTCCTCCGGCGGATCATCGGCGCGGTGGTCGAGCCGAAAGGCATCACCACCCAGCAGTACAACGTCCTGCGTATCCTGCGCGGGGCGGGGGAGCGGGGGCTGCCGACGCTGGAGATCGCCGACCGGATGATTGAGACGACGCCCGGGATCACGCGCCTCGTCGACCGGCTGGAGACGAAGAAGTTCGTCGTCCGCGAGCGCTGCCTCACCGACCGCCGCCAGGTCTTCTGCCGGATCACGCCCTCGGGCCTTTCGCTCCTGACGG
>DATLWH010000672.1:0-5959 GCA_035576505.1 Thermoanaerobaculia bacterium
AGCCGCGGAGCGGCGTCATCTACGTAGCCCAGTGCGTGAGCACTGGGTATCGAATCATATGGTAGTCAGCCGCGGAGCGGCGACATCTCTGAGATGAGACGATTCAACGGAAGGACATCCAGTAATCACAAATGCGCGAAACCCTTCCTGCCGAAATGCCGCCGCTCCGCGGCTGTTGAAACCGAATCCGTGATCCCAGTGCTCACGCACTGGGCTTCCCAGTGCTCACGCACTGGGCTACATAGATACCGCCGCTCCGCGGCTGAACTGCCACCGCCCCCGCGCCATCTTCCCTGATACGAAACTGGGGCTCATCCAAGGAACGATCGCTAGCAACCCAGAGAACCAGAACCCAGCAACCCAGCAACCCAGATACCCCGCGAGACCCCGCAACCGCCCCCCTACCGCAACGCAAACACCACCGACACCGTAAACGACAGATCCTGCGTCCCGCTCTCCACCGGCACCGGCTCAGCCACGACTGCAGCCATGGCGCGTGGAGATCCGAGGGGCCGTGGCGTGGGGGGCGACGACCCTGACTCGGTGATGGTCATGGCCGGACCCAGGGTGCGGCCGGCGGCCTGGGCGAGCAGAGAGGCCTTCGCGTGCGCGTCGGCGAACGCGGCCCGCATTCCCTCGTCACGGCCGCGCGTGGGATCGGAGACCGTGAACGAGAGGCCGGAGGTCTGATTCACACCGGCGGCGATGGCAGCCTGCAGGAGCCGGCCAGCGTCGGCGATCTGTTTCTTCGTCACAGTGATGCTGTTCGAGACCTGGTAGCCGACGACGCGCGGCGGCTTTCCCTGCTGCTGCTGGCTGTAGTCCTGTTGCGGGTAGATCGAGAAGTTCGAGGTCTTGATCTCGTCCGCGGCCGCGCCGGCGTTCTTCAGGGCGGCGATGACCGCGGCCACCTTCGAATTGTTCTCATTCACCGCCTCCTCCACCGTCGGCGCCATCGTCTGGACCGAGGCGTTGAACGAGAAGCGGTCCGGCAGCACGGTGGCGCGCCCGACCCCGGTCACGCTCACCGTGTCGGGAAAAGGGGCCGTCTCGCGCGATGGCGGCGTGGCCGGTTGCGCCAACGCGGCCGCGGAGAGGGCAGCGGCGAAGACCGAAAGCAGAAATCGTTTCATGCAACCTCCTGTCGGCACGGCCGGCGGCGTTGGTTGCCACCTGTCACCCGTCGCCGTACGGATCAACCTGCCCGCAAACTTCGTACCGCGATACAATGCCTCCCTCCAATCTGCGGCGCGCCCGCGCTTCGCGGCATTTTTCACAGGAGACAACAGACGAATGGCTGATCCGAACGACAGGGTGCCGGGACAGGTACCCGGCCGGTACTACGTCGATACGCAATGTATCGACTGCGATCTCTGCCGCGAGACCGCGCCTGCCAATTTCCAGCGCAACGACGAGGAAGGCTTCTCCTATGTCTACAAGCAGCCCGAGACACCCGAAGAAGAGACATTGTCCAAAGATGCCCTCGACAATTGCCCGGTCGAAGCGATTGGAAACGATGGGTGATGGACCAGTGGACCAGTGGATTAGTGGATCAGTCCGCTGACCTTCATCGTGCTCGACCGATCTACGAATCCACTAATCTACTAATCTACTCCGGTCAATGCGTCTTCTGATCCGCGCTCACCTGATCGTGCCAGTCGTCGGCGAGCAGCACTTCGATCAACTCCTGCAGTTCTTCCATGTGAAAGGGCTTCGTCAGCGCGGCGGTGCGGTTGTTGCCCTTGGTGATTGTCAGGATGTCGCCCTTCCCTGAGGCCACCACCACTGGCGTCTTTTTTCCCTGCGCGACGTACCAGGCGATCCACTCCTCGCCGCTCATGCCGCCGGCCAGGTTGAGATCGAGAAGGATGAGGCGCGTGTCGGGATTGCGCTGCAGGAGCGACATCCCCTCGCTGGCGCCGCTGGCCGAGAGAACCTGGTAGCCGCGTTTCTGCAGAAAGGACTTGTAGAGGGCGAGAACCTCCGGATCATCTTCAATGGCCAGGATCTTGTGGTTCGCGTCGTTTGGTTCTCTCGTCGTCTGAGTCATCATGCTATGTACTCCTGAAGGCCGTCCACTGAGCGAAGAGCTTGCGCTACCGTCGACAGCAGCCTTGGGCAACCAACGCAGCCGGCCGTGCCGGCCCATCCGCCCCCTATGCGAAAGGCGTGCTAACCTCCGGCGCTGATGGGAATCGTCCTCTGGCTGGCCTGCGCCGTGGCGGTTTTCTTCCTGGCCCGCAAGGTTCCCTTTGCCCGTCCCGCCAGCTGGGCCGGCGAGCTGGCGGCGGCGCTCCTCGGCGCGCTGGCTCTGGGCGCCGCGGCCACGGCACTCGACTTCGGCGGATGGAACGAGCCCGACTGGCGCGCCGCCCTCTTCGTCTTCTTCGGATCGGCAGCGATGACAGCGAGCATTCGGCTGGCGAGGATGAGCGGGGGTCGGGAGTCGGGGGTCGGGGGTCGGAGAAAGGCTGTCGTCAAAAACGCTCCGACACCCGACCCCCGACTCGCGACCCCCGAACGGAAACCATGATCCGCGGCGTAGTCATCGGCATCATCACGATCCTCCTCCTCGCGCTGAACGCCGCGTTCTGGGGGACCTGCATCGTCCTGCTCGGCATCGTGAAGCTGGCCATCCACGTCACCGCGCCACGCAGCCGCGCCCGCACCCGCGTGATCCTGATGCTGGCCTGGATGGCCACGCGTTGGGTGGCCGGCAATAACCAGATCTTCGACCTGATGCTGCCGACGCGATGGGAGATCGACGGCATCGGCGACGACGTGAGGATGGATGGGCATTACCTCATCGTCAGCAATCACCTCTCCTGGGTCGACATCTTCGCCCTCTACCGCGCTTTCCACGGCCGCGCCGCGTTCATCCGCTTCTTTCTCAAGCGGCAGCTTTTCTGGTCGCCCGTGGTCGGTCAGGCCTGCTGGGCGCTGGAGTTTCCCTTCATGCACCGCTACACCCCCGAGTATCTGGAGAAGCATCCCGAGAAACGCGGCACCGACCTGATGACGACGCGGAAGGCCTGCCAGCGCTACCGCAACTTCCCCGTGGCCATGATGAACTTCCTGGAAGGGACGCGCTTCTCCAAGGCGAAGCACGATCAGCAACGCTCGCCCTATCGCCACCTGCTCGCGCCGCGCATCGGAGGCATCTCCTTCGTCCTAGCCGCCCTCGGCGATCAGCTCGACGCCATGTACGACGTCACCCTCGCCTACCCTCCCGCCAACGAGATCACGATCGGCCAGTTCGTCTGCGGCCACATCCCGAAGGTCATCATCCACGCCCGCCGCCTCGATCCCCCTCCCCAATTCTTCGACCAGTCCGTGACCCACCCCGGCCCGGAACGCGAGCAGTTGAAGCTGTGGATCGAGACGATGTGGAAGGAGAAGGATGCGTTGTTGAGTGAATTGCTGCGGTAGCAGCCGGAGCGCTGGCGTCCTCGCCGGCTGGCTAGGCGAAGCCTGCCCTGAGCGAAGTCGAAGGGGCTCGGCGCCGCGACGCGCCTAAACGAATAACTGCTTGATCTCCTCGTTCCCCGACTCCAGCGCAAGCCGTTTCAGCGGCGTCCCTCGGGCATCCTCGGCGTTGATGAGTGCCGGCAACCTGGTCACGTATCGCCTCACCAGATCCGCGTCGCCTCTGGCGATGGCATACGCGGCGTCCTCGATCTCGATGCCGAGGACAGCACCGCGCTGCCGGAGATACTCGATCGCCCAACCGGCCGGCGTTGCATGGAACCGCGCATCGCGCGCATTGATCGCGGCGCCGGCATCGAGAAGTAGAACCACGATTGCGCGATGGTCAATCTCGGCTGCGTAATGAAGCGCCGTAGCGCCATCCGAATCGCGCGCCATCGCCGATTCCGGACTCGCCTCCAGAATCTCGCGAACCTGTTCGACGTCGCCGGCCCGCACGGCAGCGAAGAGGTCGCCCATCACCTGAAATCCTCGTTCCTGTTGATTGGACCCGGTTGCTTCACCACCTTCCCTCCCTTCATCACAAACGAGACGCGCGAGAGGGCGGTGATGTCGCGGAGCGGATTGCCGTCGACGGCGATCAGGTCGGCCTCGTAGCCGTTCGCGAGCGTCCCGACGCGGTCGCCGATGCCCAGCGACTCCGCCGCCAGCGACGTCGCCGAGGTGATCGCGTCCATCGCCTTCTGGCCTCCGGTCGTGACGCGGTACTCGAGCTCCTGGAAATTGCGGCCGTGCGATCCCGCCACCGCGTCCGTTCCGAAGACAACCTTCAGCCCCGGCGTGGCCAGGGCCATCTTGAACACCTCGAGCGCCTTCGGCACGGCCAGCTTCATCTGCGCGAACCCCTCCTCGGTGTAGCTGCCGATGCCGAGGTAGTGGGACTTGTTCTCGAAATAGTTGCGGAATACGAGGTCGAGGTTCGGATCGAAGTACGTCCCATACTCTGCCATCAGATCGAGCTCCGGCTGCCCGATCAGCACACCATGCTCGATCGACGTGCAGCCGGCCAGGACGGCCCGCCGGGCGCTCTCCGGCCCATGCGCGTGCACCGCCACACGCAGGTGCTGCTTCTTCGCCTGGCCACAGATCGCATCCATCTGCTCCTGCGACATCGTCGGCCCGCCGCCGTTGCGGATGCTCTGCGAGGCGAAGACCTTCACCACGTCGGCCCCCTCGGCGGCGAGCTTGTCGACCGCCGCCCGCATCGCCTCGGGTGTCAGCTTCGCGTCGTAGATCGGATTGATAGCGGTGAGGATGCGCGGCCCGGGTATCGTCCCCCGCGCAATTGCGTCCCGCAACGGCTTGTCGACCGGCGCGCCAAGCGACTGCACGGTGGTGATGCCACTCTCCAGCGTCCGCACGGCATTCTCGGCCGCGTAGAGCACCGTCTCCTGCGGCGTCTCGCCTCGATCGTTCTCGTCATCATGCGACCGCCCATCCTTCGCATCGAAGTGCCAGCCGATGTGTACGTGCGTATCGATTCCGCCCGGCATGATGGTGCGGTCGCCGAGATCGATCGTCACGTTCTTCAACTTCTTCGCATGCTTCACGATCCTCACGATCTTCGATCCGTCCACAACCACCGCCGCATCGTTGACGACATGCCCTCTCCCATCGATCACCCGCGCCGCGCGGATCACGATGGGCTGGGCGGTGGCGGTGGCGGCGAAGAGGAGGGTGAGGAGGAGGGGCTTCATGGTCATAGTTTAGTGAAGTGGCCCGAACTCAACGCACGTAGCGGTGGTGCTCGCGACCGGAGCGCTGGCGTCCTCGCCGGCTGGCGAGGCGCCGTCTCGGCGCCACGAGGGACAGCAGCACCTGCTCGGAAAACTCCTCGGGTGTCGGCGGCTCAGGATGACAGGTGAATTCTTCCAGCGCGCATAGCAGCTCACATCCTCATCCACGTTTCACCTCGTCGAGATCTGATTTCACTCATTCATCCGTCGCTCTGCCTCCTCGGTGTGCGATCTTCGAACCCTCACCCGTCGTTTCGCCTCATCGAGATCCGATCTTCACACCTCCGCCAGTCGTTTTGCCTCCTCGATACGTGATCTTCACACCTCCACCCGTCGTCTTGCCTCCTCAAGGTCTGATTCTCAAACGTTCGAGCGTCGGAAAGCCTCCTCGAGGTCTGTTCGGCAGACCTTCGCGCGTCGAAAACCCTCTTCAAGGTCTGTGGCGCAGACCTTCGACCCGCAAAAAGCCTCTTCAAGGTCTGCCCGGCAGAGCTTTAACCGTCGTTTCGTCAGTTCAAGGTCTGTCTGGCAGAGCTTGCGCTGACGTTTCGACGGTTCAAGGTCTGCACGGCAGACCTTCGACCCGGAAAAAACCTCCTCGAGGTCTGTGGCGCAGACCTTAGGATGTCGAAACGCCTGCCGAGTGCGGGAAAAGCAAACTGGCAGAGCGAATCCGACGACATGAATGGAGGCAAACGTGACTGAGAGAGCGAAACCGACGGTTACGAGCGCGGAAC
>DATLWH010000673.1:0-11896 GCA_035576505.1 Thermoanaerobaculia bacterium
CCATCGACGCCGGCCAGGCTTCCTGAGGAGCTGAAGGAGAGTCCGCCGCCCGATTCGCCGCCCTGAACGCGCGCTGGGAAGCAGCCGGCCCCGCAAGCAGTCACGGTGTATGCCGATGCCGGCGCATCGGTTGGGATCGGATGCAGCGCATTCGTAATCGGTGTCAGTTTCGTTGCATACGACGCGCTTGCCATCTGCCCACGGGTCGCATCTTTGATAAAGCGGGAGAACCCCTCGGCGCTTCGCGCCGGATCGCCCGGCAGTTCAGAGACGTCGCGTGTGACGACCGCTTCGCCGCTGGCGTTGCGCGTGAACGAGAACTTGCCCATCGCCATCGAGGTGGTGAAGTACGTTCCGTCATCGCGCTTCCGCAGAAAGACCATCACGCGTTCGCCGGGGGTGTATGTGGCGGAGTCGGAGATGAAGGTGAAGCGCTGGCCGGCCACGCCGCCGATCTCGCTGACGGTGATCGTGCCGGCGGCAGCGCCTTTGAGCGTCTGCTCGACATCGAACCGATAGTCGGTGACGACGTGGCCGTCACCCTGCACACGCGACGCCGCGTCGCGCACCGTGGCCACGACGACGGCCTGGGAGCGATCGAGGAGCTGACGATCGCTCGTAGGCTGGAAAACGGTGGCCGAGGCGGCCGAGGTAACGAAAAAGGCGACTGTCAGGAGTCGAATCAGCTTCACGGGTTGGACCTCGCTTTGACTGGCAGGGAGCGGACGGCTCGCCTCGGTGGATTTGTTCCGTTACTTATTTGAATATCCGCGACATTGTAACGGAGAGCAATCTGATTCCGGAATCGGTGTGCGGCTGTGACCCCGGGCACAACGGATTGCTGTGACCCCAGGCACAACGTATTAGTGCGGATCGAGGAGAATCCGTTTCATGCCCCGTCTGGCTCTTGGTTTCGCCGCAATCGTTCTGGCCGCTGCTGCCGCCGCCCAGTCGCCGCAGCGCGGTGGCGCGCTGCCCCAGCCGCTGCCGCTGTTTCCTCCGGGCAACTGGTGGAACACCGACATCAGCGCGGCGCCGGTCGATCCGAACAGCGCGGCGTACATCAGCGACATAGGGGCGACTCGCGGAATGCATCCCGATTTCGGCGGCGACAGCGGCGACCCCTCGGCGCCGATTTACGGGATGCCGTACGTCGTCGTGTCCGGCTCGCAGCCGCTCCTTCCGGTGACGTTCGACTACGCCGATGAGAGCGATGCCGCCGCGCCGGGACGGCCGCCCGGCTATCCGATCCCCGAGGAGGCGAAGTCGCAGCAGAAGTGGATCGAGGGCGGCCTGGCCGGAGGCGATCCGAATGCCGACGGCGACCGGCACATGCTGCTCGTCGATGGCGATGACCGCATCCTTTATGAGTTGTACGCGCTGCACTGGACGGGCTCGCAGTGGACGGCGGGCTCAGGGGCGACGTTCCCGCTCGATTCGAACGCACGCCGCCCGGAGGGCTGGACGAGCGCCGATGCCGCTGGACTGGCCATCCTGCCCGGCCTCGTGCGCTACGACGAGGTGTTTGGCGGCGACCCGATCCGCCATGCCTTTCGTGTAACGGTCCGCCATTCGAACGGCTACGTCTTTCCCGCGTCGCACCGTGCCGGCTCGGCGAATGGCGCTCTTCCGATGGGGGCGCGGCTGCGGTTGAAAGCGTCGAAGGACATCTCCGCCTTCCCCGATCCGGTGCGACGGATCTTCCAGGCGATGAAGACGTACGGTTTGATCGTGGCCGACAACGGCAGCGATCTCTACGTGACCGGCACATACGATACGCGCTGGGACAACGACGTCCTCAATCCCGCCTTCGCCGCGATCAAAGGAAGCGATTTCGAGGTGGTGCAGTTGGGCTGGCAGCCGGCGAGGGGCGGGCGGGGTCGGGCTGTGCGGCACTGAACGGCTGAGTGCTATCCGCAGATGACGCAGATGAACGCAGATTTGTGGATTCTGTTCATCTGCGTTTCATCTGCGTCATCTGCGGATGAAAGCTTCTACTTTGTTCTCTTCACGAACTCGGCGTCGATGCCGTGGATGCGCATGTCGACGAGCTTCTCGACCGGGATGTTGGCGTAGCCGGCGTTCTTGAGGTCGCGGATGTAGCTGGGGGAGACGCCGTGGATGCGCATCTGGACGAGCTGTCCGGAACTGAGGTTGGGGTACCCGAGGTCGCGGAGGTCGCGGACGTAATCGACCGAGGCGCCGTGGATGCGGAGTTGGACGAGGTTGTCGGCCACCAGCTCGCGCACGCCGAACTCCTTCATTCCTTTGATGAACTCGGGTGACACACCGTGGATGCGGAAGTGCACCAACTCCTCGGCATCAGGCTGATATCCGAGCGCGCGGATGTCGCGGATGAACTGCGCCGTGGCGCCGTGGATGCGGAAGGTGACGAGCTGTTCGCCGTCGGGATGGTAGCCGAGGGCGTTGATCTCGCGGACGTACTGCGGCGTCGCGCCGTGGATGCGGAACGCCACGTACCTGTCGAGGTCTTCATGATAGCCGAGCGACTGCATCTCTTTGATGAAGGCGGCCGAGACGTCGTGCAGGGCGAGGGAGAAGAGCCGTTCGTCGTCGAGATCGCCCGCGGCGACGCCGAGACCGCGAAGGGTGGCGGCATAGGCAGCGTTCGGCTCGAAGGTGAAGCGGCCGACGCCCTCGCCGTGGAGGAACGAGCCGGTGAAGTGAAGTGTGCCGGCATCGCGCACGAGCCGGAAATCGACCGGCGTGTCGGTGGCCGCATCCATCTGCGCCGCGGTCAGACCGGTGAAGGCCGAGCGCTCGATCGAGTTGCTGTTCTGGTTGTGATCGCTGATCAGCTCGATCTGCATCCTGCCGTCCTCACGCTCCGTGAGGCGCCATGCGCCATGCTGCGCGGCCTGCGCGGTGAAGGCGGCCAGGAAAAAGAAGAGAGCCAGGGCTATGGCACGGTGCATGGTGTATCTCCTTCGGTACGTAGGACGCCCGAATTGGGCGGTCGTTAGAAGAACGGTGAAGGCCGGACTGGAGAGGCCGGCCTTCTTTCGACTACTTCACCTTGTACTTCGACAGATCGCGAATGAAGTCGGCGTTCACGCCCATCGCTGCCATACGGACGAGGTCCTTGACGGAGAGGTTGGTGTAGCCGGCGTCGTTGAGCGCTTTGATGAACTCTGGGTTGACGCCCTGCGAGCGAAGCTCCATGAGCTCGGACGGCGTGAGGTTGCGGTACCCGGCGTCGGAGAGCTGCTTGACGTAACCGGGGGAGACTCCCATGGCCCGAAGGTTGGCGAGTTGCTTCGCGGTGAGGTTGGCGTATCCGGCGGCGCGCATCTGGGCCACGAAGTCTCCCGTGACGCCGATGGCGCGCAGTTCGGTGACGGTGCGGGCGCTGTCGAACTTGATGCCGGCATCGCGAAGAGCGCGGATGTATTCTGGGGAGACTCCGACCGCCCTCATCTCGGCGATGTCGTCGAGCGAGAGCTCGCCGAGTCCGGCCTTGCGCATTTCGTCGATGTAGGCCGGGGTGACGCCGGAGGCACGCAGCTCGATCAGGTCGTCAACCGTGAGCTTTCCACCTTCGCCGATGTGCCGGCGTTTGTGATGCCCGTCGGGTGCGGGAGTGGCTTCCGGCGCCTCCTGAGCATCGAAGTCGATATTCAGATTGGAGAGTGCCCGCATTGCCACGCGCGGGGCCACCCTGACGATAGGTCCGACGCTGGCGATGTTCGATCGCGCAATCGGCGAGACAGCAATCCTGGGAGCGACGCTGGCTATGACGCTGTCCGCGATACCATCTGCGACGCCGTCCGCGATCCCGTCTCCGATAGCGTCTCCAATGCCACCTCGGATGCCGCCGGCAATGCCACCTGCGATGCCACCAGCCACTCCATGCGCGATGCCGCCTGCGATGGCGGCGCGGGGAGCGATGGCGGGCATGGGCTCGTCGGCCGTATCGCCCTCGGAATCGGCATCGGGAGCTTCGGCATCATCGGCGTCCGCGGTGTCGGCTTTCACGTCGACCGTGGTCTGTGATGCCTGCGGTTTTGGCGTCGGGGTGTCCGCTTTCTGCTGCTGCCCGCGCAGCGGCAGAGACGGCGCGATCAGCAGCGCCAGAAGGACCGTGAGAAGCGCGGCGCCGGCGACGAAGCGCGAAGGGACGTTGGGCGATTCGGCGCGCGCGCCGGCAAGGCGGCGGATGCGGCCGATGAGCGAGCCGCCGTTGGCGGCCACGAACGCCTGAGCATCGTCGATGCGCAATTCCTCGAGGCGGGTGAGGGCTCGGGCGTAGACCAGCGGTTTACCGGAGACGGCCACGGCCACGTCATCGCAGCAGTGCTCGCGCTCGACGCGGATGCGGTGCGAGATCCACCACACGGCCGGGTGGTAGAAGAGAAGCGTCTCCACGAAGGCCTGCATCAGGTTCACGAAGAAGTCGTTCCTGCGGACGTGGGCCAGCTCGTGCGCGAGGATCATCTCCATCTGCTCGGTGGAGAGACCGGTCAGCGTCGCCGCCGGCAGGAGGACGACGGGACGAAGCCAGCCGATGACGGTCGGCACTTCGACGGCTGCGGACTCGAGAAGGTGTACGGCCTGCCGAAGTCTGAGCGCATGCGCCAGACGGCCCGCGGCGCGCTGCCATTCGGGTGCGGCTTCCCTGGCGTTCTTCTTTGCGATCGCGTGCGCGCGAAGCCACCCGAAGAGCAGCCGGACGGAGAGGAGGAGGACGCCAGTCAACCAGACGAGGACGATCTGGGGGAGGTGAGTCTTGAGTCCCGCCAGCAGCTCGCTCCCTCGGGAGTCGGGGGTCGGGAGTCGGGAGTCGGAGTCGAGAGCCGTTTCTCGAGTCGGGGAGGCGAGCAGAGCGATGTTGCTCGCGTCGCTCCGACCCCCGACCCCCGACTCCCGACCCCCATCATAAGAACGATACGCCGTCGCCGCGCCGAGGGCCACGAGCAGGACGAGCGCGCCGCAGGAGGCGAGGTAACGGGCGTTCGCGCTCTGGCGCGAGAGAAGAGCGAGCGTCGCGGCGAGGATTGCCGCCACGAGCATCCCCTGCCAGAGCAGGTGGAGGAGCGCCCATCCGATAGCCTGAGCGAGAGGTGTGCCGAGGAGCATGCCGATACCGTTCATCGCGTTTCTCCTTCCAGGGTGTCGAGCAGTTCGCGGATGGCGTTCAGCTCGGCGGCGTTGGCCTTGCGGCCCGAGAGCGCCTGCATGACGAGTTTCGTGGCCGAACCGCCAAAGGCTCGCTCGGCGAGATCCGCCAGCAATTGCCGCTGCGTCTTCTGCTCGCCGTAGCGCGACTGGTAGACGTGCGCGCGCTCGGATTCGTCGCGGACGACCAGTCCCTTCTCGGTCATGATCTGCAGGAGCTTGAGGATGGTCGTGTAGCCGGTGGATCCATCGCGATTGAGCTGCTCGTGAACGTCGCGGACGGTGCTCGGTCCGCGCTCCCAGAGCACGCCCAGGATGGCCAGCTCGGCGTCAGTCGGTCGTGGAGGCTGTCGGTCGGTCATGGTCATTTCCTCTTGTACGCAAGCAATCATACGAAGTTTTTCGTTGATGTCAACGAAGAGTTTCGTATGTGAGGTGTAGGGAGTCGGGAGTCGGGAGTCGGGAGTCGGGAGGCGGGGGTCGGAGACCGGAAGTAGCGAGTGCCTGGGAAGCGTGCTATCGGTTATCCGTTTGGAGTGAATGGGTGAGTTGGAGGTCGCTCTCCCCCGACCCTCCACTCCCTACTCCCGACGAACCAAGCACCGAAGCCGGGAGTTTTGGTTGCTCCGACACCCGACTCCCGACCCCCGACCCCCCTTCCGACGGCATCACGAACGTACGCCGCGCCAGCTCGGAATCCAGCGTGACCCGATCGTAGTAGCGATCGAGGATCGATGGTTTCCAGGCGAACAGGTCGGCGTTTTCTTTGGCGAATGATTCGAAATCGCGCGCCGAGTTGCGTTGCATCCGTTCGTGGATCAGGAGCAGGTAGGCCCAGGTGATGGTCTCGTGGTACAGCTCGGGGTGGCCGTTGGCGGTGGCGAAGCGCTTGAGCGACGTGGTGAAACGGCCCAGGGCCTCGAGCAGCGGCAGGTCGCGCAGGTAGATCCATGCCAGCCGGATGTGATCGCGATGATGGAAGCGATCGTTGGGAAGGGTGCAGCGCTCGAAGGCCTCGGTGAATTCGGATTCGTTCATGCGGTGCGTCGCCGGCGATCGATCTGCCTGACGGGAACGATGATGCACGCGAGCCGCGTCCTGTCGTGCGGCGTCATGACGCCTTCCCTTTCGGCCTGGCAGGCTGCTCGATGAGTTTGTGGGAGTCGGTGGCGCTGAGGGTGAGTCCGTAGATCTTTTTGAGCTCAGCGACCTTCTTCAGAGAGTCCTTGCCGAATGCCGCCTTCCCTTCGAAGGCGTGCAGCACGATCCCTTCGATCAGGTCCCCGAGGGACATGTCATGTACCTCGGCCATGGCCTTGAGGACTTTGAGGATCCGCTTCTCGATGCGCATTCCGGTCTGCACGCGTTCAATGGTGACTGTCATGGGACGTATGGTACCACGGTACATGCGTACGATGGTAGGGAGATGTGCCGATGAGCGTCCTCGGCACGGTTCGACGCCTGCGGATCCGTCTTCTTGACTGCGCCTGAGGTGTTTTCAGCACTGGAACAGGCATCGTGGCGGTATCGGGAGCCCTTTTCGCCACCGCCGCTGGTTTTTCCGCGCTCGCGACCGTCGGATTCGTTCTCGCAGCCGCGTTTTCTTGCATGCAGGCCGGCGGATTCGCTCCGCGGCTCTGATTTTCAGACCTTCGGCAGGCTCTTCCACACTCGAAGGTCTGCCGGACAGACCTTGAGGAGATTTTTTCCGGGTCGAAGGTCTGCCGGACAGACCTTGAATCGTCGAAACGTCAGCCCAAGCTCTGCGAAACAGATCTGAATCTGACGAAACGACGGTTGAAGGTCTGCCGGACAGACCTTGAAGAGGCCTTTTCCGGGTCGAAGGTCTGCCAGACAGACCTTGAGGAGGCTTTTCAAGCCCGTTTCGCCACGCTCACGGTATCCCGGCTCCGAAGGACGAAGAGCGACACCGCGAGCGCGACAATCAGCAGGGTGAGGACGCTGAGCTCCAGGAGGAAGTGCTGGATGAGCGTGTCGCTGCGCGTGCCGGGCTGGCCGAACTCCGCCGTCAGGATCAGTACACGGCGGATCGCGGCGATCAGACCAACCAGAAGAAACGGCTCCGGCGTGACGGCGTGCTCTCGAAACGACACCTGGACCGTGTACAGCAGCTCCACGACGAGCAGGATCAGCAGAATGCGATCGAGGAGCTGGATGATGTTGGCCGTGACCTGTCCGGACATGAGGCTCTGACCAAAGCTCATGAACGCGCCGATGAGCAGGACGATGGCACTTCCCCCCAGGAGCAGGCCGAGGCCGATGTAAACGAGATCCTCGACACCGGAGAAGGCTCGGGCCACCCACACGCGGGCGCGCGATTCCTTGGCGGGCGGCGTCAATGTTCGATCCGCCGATTGTTTTGGGGGTGGTCGCCCAGCGGGGTGCCCAGCCGCCGAACCTCCTCGGCGAGGCGATGGATGTCGACCGGCTTGGCGATGAAGGAGTCGAAGCCCGCCGCCAGTGCGCGCTCGCGGTCTTCATTGCGCGCGTTGGCGGTGAGGGCGATGCTGGGCACTCTCACGCTTGCGCTGTCGATCGTCCTTCGGACGTTGCCGATGAAGTCGTACCCATCCTGGCCGGGCATGGCCAGATCGCTGACGATCACGCATAGCGGCCGGCCGGCGAGGATGGAGAGCGCCTCCTCCGCCGACCTGGCAACGGAAACATCGGCGCCGAAGCGGCCGAGGACCGCGTGAAGCATCTTTCGTGTGGCATCGTCGTCTTCCACGAGGAGCACCTGGATTCCATCGAGACGGGTCGCTTGATCGGCAGTACGCTTGGCCGCGGCAGAAAGGGTGGCGCCGCCGGCCAGCGGAAACGTAAGCGTGAACGTCGCCCCTTTCCCACGGCCGTCACTGGCCGCCGACACACTGCCGCCGTGCAACTCGGTGAGATCTTTCACGATCGACAGGCCGATTCCCAGCCCGCCGTGTGCGCGGCGAAGCCCACTGTCCGCCTGCCGGAACCGGTCGAAGACGAGAGGGAGGAAATCGGCGCTGATCCCCTCTCCGCTGTCGCTGATGCGCACGCGCGCGATGAAGTCGCCGGCGTGATCGACATCGACCCTGATCTGTCCCTCGGCCGGCGTGAATTTCACCGCATTCGAGAGCAGGTTTCTGACGATCTGTCCCAGACGGTCGGCGTCGCCGATGACGCGGCCGGGCAACCGCTGGATCCGGGTGACGATGACCTGGGCCTTCGCTTCCGCAAGCTGGCGAACCGTGGAGACCGCCGCCTCGACCACCTCTTCGAGAGAGACGGGTGCCATGCTCAGTTGCATCTTGCCGGTGGAGATGCGCGAGATGTCGAGAATGTCGTCGATGAGCTTGGCCTGGGCGCGAGTGCTCTGTTCGATGGCGTCGGCTGCCTGCCGCCATTCCCGGTGCTCGGACCTCCCCATCTTCAGCATTGCGGCCCAGCCGAGCGTCGCGGTCATCGGAGTGCGGAGCTCGTGAGAGAGCGTTGTGAGAAACTCATCCTTGGCGCGGTTGGCGATCTCCAGATCGCGTAACAGTTGTCTCTCGCGCTGCATCGACTCGCGGCGAAGCTCCGCCAGAGTGATGTGCGACCGGACCCGCGCGATCAACTCGCCCGCGGAGAACGGCTTGACCAGGTAGTCGTCCGCGCCGGCCTCGAGGCCTTCGACTTTCGACTCCTCGCCGGCGCGGTCGGAGAGGAGAATGACCGGCAGATCCCGAATGGACTCATCCTGGCGGATCCCCCGCAGCAGCTCGAAACCGTCCATCAGCGGCATCATGACGTCGGCAAGAACGAGGTCGGGCTTCGTGGCGCGAATCCTCTCGAGCGCCGCGCGGCCGTCGTCCACCGTCTCCACCGTCCACTGATCCTGGAGAAGATGACGCACGTAGTCGCGCATGTCGCGGTTGTCTTCCACGACCAGGATGCGTCCCCATGGAGGTCGCGCGGGTGTCCGCTCCGGCCGGTCGCGTCCGTCGAGCGGGATCCACTGTTCGACCTCATCGAGGAACGCGGCTGGGCCTGCCGACTCACTCGCGGACGGGCGCGCCGCCGCGACGCGATCGGGGGGCAGATGCGCCGATCCGCGGGGAATGCGGACGGTGAAGGTCGTACCCACATTTTCCGTGCTGGCCACGGTGACGCGTCCACCGTGAAGGCGAACGAGCTCCTGCACGAGCGCCAGGCCGATCCCGCTCCCTTCGTGGGAGCGTGATCGTGCTCCTCGCACGCGGTGAAAGCGGGAGAACATGTTCGGGATCTCGGCCTCCGGGATGCCGGCGCCGGTGTCTCGCACCCGCAACTCGATCTCCTCGCCGGCCGGCTCGATCACCACCTCGATCTCTCCGGCGAACGTGAACTTGAGGGCATTGGAGAGGAGATTGAGGACGATCTTTTCCCACATGTCGCGGTCGACATAGACCGCTTCGCCCGCCGGCAGGCAGCGCACGGTGAACGTCAGGCCGGCTTTCTCGATCGCGGAGCGGAAAACGCCCGCCAGCTCCGCGGTGACCGCGGCGAGATCCGTCGCTTCGTACGATGCGTTGATCCGTCCCGCTTCAATCCGCGAGAATTCGAGGAGCGTGTTGACCAGCTTGAGCAGGCGATGCGCGTTCCGCTGCGCGATCTCCAGATCGTCGCGGTCGGCGGCGGTCAGCGTATCCCGCTTCAGGACGTCGCCGATCGGCCCGATCAACAGCGTCAGAGGCGTCCGGAATTCGTGGCTGACGTTTCCGAAGAAGACGGTCTTTGCGCGATCGAGCTCGGCAAGAGCATTGGCCCGCTCGTTCGCCTCCCGATAGGCGCGGACGTTCGCGACAGCTGTGGCGATCTGGTTCGATACGAGGCCGAGGAAGTCGCCATAGCTTTCATCCAGGCGCAGCCGCGAGCTCACACCGGCCACGAGGACGCCCGCGGGACGGCTATCGCCATGCCGTTCGACCGGCAGGACCATTGCCTGACGGATGAGCGAGCTGCCGAATTCGTCCGCGTGTTCGATTCCGAGGCGCTCGAGATCGTCGACGCGGATCGCCCGCCCTCCGCGAACCGCCTCGGCGATCGGCCAGATGCAGTCGTCCGCGAGCGCGATGACGGGCGGGGCGTTGCGCGAATCGATCGACCCGCCGTGGGCGACGAGCCTCGCCGTCGTCCCTTCCGCGTCGAGCAGATAGATCATCGCGAACGGCAGTTCCCACGGTTCTTCGCCGAGCGCGCACACGGCAATCGCGCACGCCTCGGCTTCATCAGCCGCCTCCGCCGTCCGCGCGGCGATCTCTCGCAGAACGCGCATCCGCCGCTCGCCGAGCACGCGCGCCGTGATCTCGCTGACCGTGACCAGGACGCCGCCGACGCCGCCGCTCTCATCGCGAATCGGGCTGTAGGAAAAGGTGAAGAAGCACTCTTCGACGAAACCGTGCCGGTCGAGGGGAAGCCGCCAGTTATCCCAGCCGAACGACTTTCCCCGCATCACGTCGTCGAACATCGGTCCGATGATGTGCCAGATCTCCGGGAACGTTTCGTTGAGCCGGCGTCCCATCGCGCCCGGGTATTTCGTCGAGCCCAGGATGGGGCGATAGGAGTCGTTGAAGAAGAAGGTGTATTGAGGTCCCCAGGCCACCGCCATGCCGAAGGAGGTGTCGAGCAGAATGCCCACCGCCGTGCGGAGACTCTGCGGCCACGACGACACCGGCCCGACGGGAGTGGCGGACCAGTCGACGGAGCGCATCAGCGCACCGCTCTCTCCGCCGCCTGACAGGAGCTCCGCCTGAATGCTCTCGATCAACTGCCGTCAATCTCCTGAACTTGGCGGGCACATGTGCAAGATATGTTCCCCTACCTACCCAGCTCGTACAGATACTCCACGAACGACATCACCGCGCCGTCGAAGCCCTGCACGTTCGGGTTTGCCGACTCGATGACGTAATACTCGTCCGGCGCGTGGGCGCCGCTGCCGTGGCCGAGACCGAAGTGGCCGGAGGCGAGGTGGAGCGGCTCACCGGTGAAGACATAGCCTGGATACGAGCCGGCGTTGCGGGGCCACAGCACCGGATCGATGCCGGCGTGTTTCAGCACCGCCATCTGGGCCTGGATCAGCGGTGTGGCCGCCGCCGTGCTCGTCGGATCGTAGCCGCCGCTGACATTCACCTCGATATCGCTGAATCCGCGCTTGGCCAGATGCGCTTTGAGCGCGGCGACCGCATCGTCTTTCTTCATGTCGGGCACGAGGCGCATATCGATCTTCGCGACGGCGCGGTGAGCAAGGATCGTCTTCCCGCCCGGCCCGGTGTAACCGCCCACCAGCCCCTCGATGTTCACCGTCGGCTGCGACTCGAGCCGCTCGTTGGCCTGATCCCATGGAAGATCGTCGATCCAGTGCTGCACGCCGAGCGACTTCTTCGATTGCGCTTCGCTGCGCCGTTTCGATGCCTCGGCGATCATCGCTTTCTCATCCGCGCTCATGGGGCGCGGCTTCGGGTAACCATCGATCGTGATCGTGTTCCCGTCGGCGGACACGAGCGTGTCCAACGCCTTCACGAGACGCCAGGCCGGGCTGTCGACCATCGCCTTCAGAGACGAATGGATGTCCTTGGCCGGACCGCGGCCCCACTTCTCGCCGCTCGCGATCAGCTCCAGCTCGACCACGCCTTTCGCGCCGAGGCTGACGGTCACGATACCGTCGAGATCCTGCGACGCCGCCGGCATGAAGACGCCCGTGCATTTCCGGAACGCCGCGTCCACTTCGGGGCGATGGACGAGCTGCCCT
>DATLWH010000674.1:0-6320 GCA_035576505.1 Thermoanaerobaculia bacterium
GCCGGACGGCATGCATCGAGGGAGAAACGTGGGGTAGGGAAGGCCGCAACGGCATCTGGGTCTCCAACGGTTGCCGGGCCGACTTCATCATCGCCCGTGGCGACCGCGACGATCGCCGCGAGGAGCGTCGCAACGAGTTGATCGTCTGCAGATCCAACGGCCGCTTCACCCGCTGCGCGGTCGGCACCCGCTTCGGCGTCCAACTGAACCGGCAGCTCAGCGGCGCTTCGTGCGTCGAGGGGCGGTCGTGGGGCTATGACAGCGACGGCATCTGGGTCGATCGCGGCTGCGCCGCGGAGTTCTTCGTGGGCAACGAGGGGCGCGGATGGCGTCGCAACGAAGGCCTCTACAGGCGGATCGTCGTCTGCGAGTCGGATCACGGCGGACGCCGTTTCTGTGAGGCCGATACCCGCTTCGGCGTTCAGCTGAAACGCCAGCTCAGCAGCAGCGGCTGCATCCTGAATCGGACGTGGGGTTTCAACGACCACGGGATCTGGGTGAACGCGGGCTGCCGTGCGGAGTTCACCGTGGGACGCTGACCCGGCCTGCGCGACACCTCGTAATCCTCGCTGGCGAGGACATCAGCCGGTGTCCCTCGCCAGCGGCAGCCGCACGCGCACGGTCGTGCCGTGGTCGCTTGAGGTGACGTCTAGACGTCCACCAAGCTGATGCATGCGTTCGCTCATGCCAGCGATGCCAACGCCGCTTCCGCCGCTTGTAATGTGCTCGATCGAGGCGTTCGGGATGCCGCGCCCCCGATCTTCGATCTCCAGCATGAGCATCTCCGAGTCGCGCCGCAACGTGATTTGAGCGGTCTCGCTCCCCGCGTGCCGGTGAATGTTGGTCAGCGACTCCTGAACGATTCGAAAGAGAACTGTCTCGGTGTCGAGCGGCAGCCGCTCGATATTCTCGGGGAGATCCAGATCCACCTTGATGCCGCTGCGCTCGGAGAAGCCGCGCGCGTACCACCGTAGTGCCGACAACAGACCTGCCTCGTCGAGAAATGGCGGATGAAGAAGGTAGGACACCGTCCTGATTCCAGCCATCGATTGCTCCGCCAGCGAGATGCTCTCTGTGAGGGTATTGCGTTCGTCCAGACTGAGACGGTCTGCGGTTCGGCTCAATCGCGCGAGGAGCATTTTCAGTGCCGCCAGATCCTGGGCGGTCGTCTCATGCAGCATCGTCGCGATGCGACGTCGTTCGTCATCCTGGGCGTGCATCAACCGGTTCGCGAGCGTGCGAAGCTCATTGCGCTGCTTGGTGAGGGTCTGCTCGATCTCCGCGCGTTCGCGGATGGTCGCCAGCAGGCGTTCGACCTCGCGCGCCGCCTGGTTGGTCCCGAGGAATTCATCGGGCGGCACGTAGTACATATTCGGGCAGATGACACCGCGATAGATGATCGTCGGATGGGTGCGGATGACGTCCAGCACGAGATCGGGTGGAAGGAGCTTGAGGTTGTACTGGCACAACGCGAAACAATTGAGGCCAGCCAGTACCTGCGTCAGCCGGCTCTCGTATTCCACCCACCGATCGACTCCCGATGCGCCGCCGACCAGCCATTCGGTCTCGCCTGTCGCGCGCAGTGCCGAGAACCCCTGCTGCACGGCTTCCGTCGTCGCATCCTTCCAAAACCTGGGCATCCTTTCCGGATCGAAGGCTCCATGTTTCAGAAACGGACCTTCCTTTGTCTCCAGCACGAGTTTTTGCGTGGCCATGGCCTGTTCGACATCGATGCCCTGCGCAACCATTGCATCCCGCACGAGTACCTGCGTCCCATCGTCGGCGATATAGATGCACTTCTCGCCGCGTTCGAGGCCGATCCGGATGAAGGGAACGGCCACTGCGTAGTGATCCTCCGGTCTCTCGTAGACCAGGGACAGGTGATCGTGCGGTGCCACCTGTTCGAGGGCCGTCACTAACGGCGCGTCATACGTGGTGCTCATATCCATGAGATCTTTCCGTTCTCCGACGGTTCATCAATCGGGAGGGCACGCGACACAGATACAGGCATGATTGAACGCAAATGCCGTGCCTCGAAGACCTCATCACGATCTCTAGAAGTACCCACGAAACCTTGGGGGATTTTTACGGTCATGACGATCTGAGCTCCTTACCCCAGGTTGGACGCTCAGGGCGTTAGCCCATTCGTGAATGGTCGCCGGAATTCGGAATGACTCCTGGGACACAATTCGGAGTTCCTCCTACAGAGCAATCAGACACGCGCCGTTGCTGCATGGATGCCCGCAACGTTAGGTTCACGTTACGTCCTGCATGCCGTCGTTCGTTGATTCCGAAGCGCGAATCCCTTCTGTGGAGAAGGCAGCTGCGGATCAGAGGAACCCCGGGTCTATCGCTGAGTGGATGCCCGCGGAGCCCGGGCGATGACTCGCGTCCTGATTCTCGACGATCGTCCCATCAATCGTCAGTTCCTCAGCACGCTGCTCGCCTACAGAGGTTTCGAAACGCGCGAGGCCGGGGATGGACGCGAGGGGCTGGCCGTGGCGCGCGCCTGGCGGCCGGATCTGGCGATCGTGGACATCGAGATGCCCGGAATGAATGGGGTCGAGTTCATTCATCAAATGCGCGCCGACGCCGCGCTCACGTCGACGCCGATCATCTTTTCGACCGGCAGCTATGAGGAGGAACAAGCAGATCGCGCGGCTGCAGAATGGGGGATCCAGTATGTCCTGATGAAGCCCAGCGAGCCCGAGGTCATTCTGGCGATGGTTGACAGGGCGTTGGGAAGCTCGCTGCAATCGCTACCCGTGACCGCGGTCGACCTCTCGAATGCCGATTTCGTCAGGCTGCAGTCGGACGCTTTGAGAATGGCCGCCTTGATCGAATTCCAGCTCGCCATCGCCGAACAGAATCGCCCCGCCGACATCCTGAGGATCCTGTCACGCGCTGCGCGCAACATCGTCGCCTCGCAGTACAGCGTCGTGGCCATGTTCGACGCTCAGCAACCCTTTGGGTTCTCGAGTTGGAGAGACCAGTCCGTGACATTGCCGGTGGAGAACCGGGGATGGCAGCCAGGGTGCCACGAACACTTGAAGAAATTGATGGCCGAGAACCTTCCGGTCCGGACCACGAAAACAGTCGATCCCCAGGCCTGTGCGATCTGGCACATTGATGTTCAGAACTATCTTGGCGTGCCGGTTCAAACAGGGAAGCAGGCCTATGGCTGGGTGAGCCTGATGAATCGTAGCGGCGCCGCCGATTACTCTACGGAGGATGAGCGGATCGCCCTCACGATGGCCGCGCAGGCGGCTTTGGCCTACGAGAATTTGCTGCTGTTCGAGAAGCTTCGAGCGTCGGAGCAGCGATTCCGCACTCTTGTCGAGAACAGCGCCGACGGCATACTCGTCCTCGATCGTGACGCGACGATCCTCTATGCCAGCCCGGCCATCACTCGAATCCTCGGATACGAGGTCGACGCGGTCACCGGAACCAGCGGCCTGGCGCTGGTTCATCCCGAAGACCGCCGGCACGTCATCGAGCGGCTGAACGTCGTTCTCGACAATCAGCCCCCACGGGTCATCTCGGAATGGCGTGCTCTTCACAGAAACGGGTCGTGGCGCTCCATCGCCGCCCTGGGCAGTAACGCGGTCGACGATCCGGCCATTCGCGGCATCATCCTTAACTATCGTGATGTGACCGAGCATCGACGGTCCGCCGAGGCACTCGATCGGCTATGGCGTCAATACGAACTGATTCTGAATTCGATCGCCGATGGCGTACTCGGGATCGACCTCCGCGGCAGGATCATCTTCTGTAATCCGGCGGCGGCCATGATGCTCGGGTGGGATTGTGCCGAGCTTGTCGGCCTGGCCGCTCACGAGACCATGCATCATTCAACCCGGGACGGTGCATCGCTCGACAGAACCGACTGTCTCATCCACACCTCTCTGACGGACGGAATCGTATGTCATGGCAGAGACGAGCTCTTCTGGCGAAGGGAAGGGACGCCGCTCGAGGTCGATTGTGTGGCGACCCCAATGCGCGACGCCGAAGGCGAGATCATCGGCGCTGTCGAAGTCTTCCGTGACATCTCCAGGGAGAAGGCGATGAAGCGGCAGATCGAGCAGGGCGTTCGCGTCGACTCGCTGGGGCGCATCGCGGCATCCGTGGCTCACGAGTTCAACAACGTTCTGATGGGAATTCAGCCCTTTGCGGAAATCATTCGCAGCAGTGCCGACGCGGATGAGCAGTTGCAGAGCGCGGCATCGCACATCATCAGTTCCGTCAGGCGAGGCCGTGGGATTACGCAGGACATCATGCGCATGACCAGGACGCCTGAGCCGGCGCTTCAATCAGTCGATATGACCGCCTGGGTGGAACAGATCGCGGCCGAGATCCGGGCGCTCGTTGGTGACAAAATCAACATCGATGTCCGCGTCCCCCGATCCGGCACGCTCTTCGCGCGCTGCGATCCGGCGCAAATGCAGCAAGTGCTCACGAATCTGGCCTTAAATGGCCGGGACGCGATGCCGGAAGGTGGCACGCTTACTCTTGCTGCGGCGCGGACGGCGAAAGGCGTCCAACTGAACGTCGGCGATACCGGCTGTGGCATCGCGGAGGAAACGCTCCCCTTCATTTTCGAGCCGCTGTTCACTACGAAATACTCCGGAACCGGTCTTGGGCTCGCGGTGGCGCAGCAACTCGTGGTTCGGAACGAAGGCACGATTACAGTGACGAGCTCCGTCGGTCAAGGCACCCGATTCCAGATTGATCTCCGGGAAGACTCGCCGCCCGCAGTCAAACCTCCTGAAGAGGCACGGCGCTCTCCTCCGGATTTTGGTGTTCGCCGCGTGGTGATCGTGGAAGACGACCCGACCGTAGCGGACGGTCTGAGCGCGATGCTCGAGTTTGAGGGTGTGACCGTGCGCGTCGTGAATCTTGGCCGGGAAGCAGTCGCCGCCGTGGCGGCCTTTGAGCCCGATGTCGTATTGATCGACATCAAGTTGCCGGACATCAGCGGGTCGGAGGTATACAGTCAGATTTCCGCAAAATGGCCGCAGCTGCCTGTCGTTTTTTCCACTGGACATGCCGACGAATCGCTGTTGCCACAATCGCTTTCAGGACGCATCGGATTTCTGCGGAAGCCGTATGACGGCGACACGCTCGTTGCAACTCTCCGCGAGGTCGTATCGGATGACATAGCGTCCGCGTCCGCGCGGTTACCGCTCGCCGAACGCCCATGACGATAACCTCCCTCCCGGCCAATCCTCAAACATTGACTCATACGGCTGACGATCCGGAACCTGCGGAGTTATCATTTGTAGCTCAGAGCCCCGCCATGACGAGAATCGTGATCGCCGACGATCATGCCGTTGTACGCAAAGGGCTGCGGCAGCTCATCTTCGAAGCAGAAAACATGACGGTCGTCGGGGAAGCCGCGTCGGGTGACGAGTTGCTGACCGTGCTCCGTTCCCGCGCTGTCGATGTGGTTGTGCTCGACCTCAGCCTTGGGGAGCGCAGCGGGCTCGAGCTTCTCAAGCACATCAAGAGCGAATTCCCGCGGCTGCCGGTCGTCATTCTAAGCATGCATCCGGAGGATCTGTTCGCCGTACGCGCCTTGCGAGCGGGAGCTTCCGGATACCTGGAGAAGAACAGCGCTCCCGAAGAGTTGCTGACGGCCATTCGACGCATCGCCCGCGGAGGGACGTACGTGAGCGCGCAAATCAGCGAGAAGATCGCCGCCGACGTCGTGCGAGGCGGCGCTGCTGTCCTGCCTCACGAGCGTCTGTCCGACCGCGAACTGGATGTTCTCCGCCGCCTCGGTTCAGGTATGTCGGTTACCGCGATCGCTCACGCTCTGAACCTGAGCGTGAAGACCGTCAGTACGCACCGCACCCGTGTTCTGGCCAAGACTGGCCTCCGCAACAATGCCGACATCGTCGAGTACGTGATCTCTCATGGGCTTCGCTGAGACGCGGGCGAAACTGCGCCTTCTCATTCCGGCCCTGGCATTCGCTTCGCTGGGGATCGCCGCGCAGCCTGGGGTCGAGAGACCGCGAACAATCCGGGTGGTCATGGACAACGCCTATGCGCCTTATGTCTTTCAATCGGACGATGGAAAGCTGCAGGGCATCCTGATCGATCAATGGCGGGAGTGGGAAAAGAAAACCGGAATCAAGGTCGAGATCCACGCGATGGACTGGGCTCAGGCGTTGCGGCGCATGCGGGCAGGCGAGTTCGACGTGATCGACTGCATTGTACAGACGCCTGATCGCCTGGCATACTTTGATTTTACCCCTGGCTATGCCACGATCGAAGCGTCGATCTTCTTTCGCCACGACATTTCCGGGATTGCAGGTCTC
>DATLWH010000675.1:0-2559 GCA_035576505.1 Thermoanaerobaculia bacterium
CCGTTGGTATCGCCGCTATCCAACACGGAGCGCTCGACGCTCTTCGAGAGAGTCACCAGCGCCGGGAAGCGGCTCGACGGTGATTTTCCCAATGCCGGATTCAGTCTGCCCGCTCCTGTCCCTGCAGCAGTCGTCGGCATCAGCGAGGGAAGAACGGTCATCTCGTACGAAAACAGCGTGTTGAAAGCCGGTTTCGGTTCGCGAATGCGTGTCATGCAACAGGTTGCCGGCCGCCGCCGGAGCTCGCATCCGTGACGGCACTGAATCGCGGAGAGCTCTCGCGATTTCGGACCCTCGGCGCTTCCCGGGCTGCCTTCAAAAGCGATTCACCACAGAGACGCAGAGATCGCAGAGTGGCTCGGCCGGAATGCTGCGCGGGAGCTATACTTCGGCCCCCTGATCGGCACCGCCTCGAGGCGCTGCGTGTCAGGCGCGCATGCTTTCCCACCGAGACTTCGTCAAGCGTTCCACCGGCCGCGAGTGGGTCTGGGGGGTCACGGACTTCTACGAGGCGGTAGGCGTGGTCTTTGGCGCCACCGGAACCCTGGCCGTGGCCGGTGTGGCCATCCTCATTCTCTCCGCGCCGTTCGCCTTCGCATGGCACGCGCTGCACGAGGGCCGTCCCGCTCTCATGGTCTGGTCACTCCTTTCGGCAGTCTCCTGGTACCTGGCCCGACCGAACTTCGCGTTCATCGACGTCGTTGCGCGCGCCGCCTGCCTCGGCGTAGCCGCCTTTCTCGCGCGATCCGGTGACAATCTCCATCTCGTCGGCGGGGGCCTGGTCGCCGGCCTGTTCCTGCTCGGCGCGCTGACGAAGTTTGCCGTCATGCAGTTGATGCAGTTGCGCCTGCGCCGCTCGCCGCAGGCGTTCGAGCGACTGGTAGCGGCGGAGCTGTTCGTGTTTGAACGGCGCACCTGACCCCGGCAAGACTGCTCCGTCGATTCCGCGTCGCTCCGCTAGTGAGGCATGAACTCGTCCGGCATGCCGGTTGGGGCACGCGGGCAAGATGCCCATACGCGATAACTTAATTTAAGGCTACGCCATGCGCCGCGATAGCGGCCCAAGGCGGTAGCCAGGGGTGCGAGCGCTTTTTGCGAGCACCCCTGGTTCGGATGTCGATTGAGTCGTGCCGCGTCAGCGGCACTGGATCATCAAACGAAGATGCGCCGCGATTTCCAGTGCCGCTGACGCGGCACAAAACCTATGCACCTCGTTACCAGGGGTTGCTCGCAAAGGCGCTCGCACCCCTGGCTATCCTCTTCTGCCGCTATCGCGGCGCCTTGCCGGCGGCGACGCCGGCGGAATTGTCGCATGCAGCGCGCACCTGTGCCGCTCCTATGCGCATGGATGTCCGCGCTCCAACGTCAAGCCCTGGGCATGCTGGATTGCGGAAGCACTATCATGGAGCGTGCGTGCAGCATGTCATCATCCAGCGCCGCCTGCCGACGTACGATTTCCTCGTTACGACGAGCGTATCTCCGGAGCTGGCAGCCGCCTTTCTCGAGCGTTCTCTTTCTGAAACGGGCAACTTCGTCCGGCGCTCGGCAGAGGCGACATCCAGGGCCGATCGTCCCGCTGCAGTGCGGCTCGCGCCGCGGCATTTCTGGTCACCTCAACCATGCGTCACCGTGCGGATCAACCCGAGCGTTGGCGGCTCGAACGTTCACGTCAGCCTCAGCACGCAACCGACGTGGTGGGTAATTCTTCTCTCCTTATTCGCACTTTTTCTTCTTACGGTGAGCTGGGCGTACACGCTCCGAGGCGTTCCCTTGGGGATGTTGATCGTACTCTTGGGGATGTTGATCGTATTCGCAGGGCTAATCGCGGCGATCGGAACAATGGTCTGGGCGATCGGGCGAGAGGCAAGCATTGCCGTTGCGGCAGTGGGGGCCGCGGATATTCAGACGATCTGAAGACAGATGTATCTCTCATCCTGAAAAAGCAACGTCTGTGCTTCGCGTCTTCGCGTCTTCGCGTGAGAACCTGCGGCTCACTTCGCGTGGACAACCTTACTCCCCGAGCAACTCCTGCAGCTCTTCCACTGTGAACTGCTTGACCAATGCCGGGTCGTCGGCGTGGATGACGTCGTCGGCTAGTTGGGCTTTGCGGGCGATGAGGGCGTCGATCTTTTCTTCGACGGTGCCGCGCGTGATGAGCTTGATCACCTGCACGCCCTTGTTCTGGCCGAGGCGGTGAACGCGGTCGGTGGCCTGGTCCTCGCGGGCCTGATTCCACCAGCGGTCGTAGTGGATGACCACCGAGGCGCTGGTGAGATCGATGCCGAGGCCGCCGGCGCGGAGGCTGGCGGTGAAGACGCGGCAGTCGGGATCGTCGCGGAAACGGGCGATCTCGGCACCGCGCGCATGCGTCGTCCCCTTGATGGAGGCGAAACCGACATCACGGCGCTGCAGCTCGCACTCGATGAGCTCCAGCATTTTCAGGTACTGGCTGAAGACGACCACCTTCAGACCGCTGCTCATGCACTCATCGAGCAGCTCCAGAAAGAGCTCCCACTTACCCGAGGTCACGTTGGCGTCGTCAAAGCCGCCGCCGGCCGA
>DATLWH010000676.1:0-15725 GCA_035576505.1 Thermoanaerobaculia bacterium
TCTACGCTTCACCACGCCGGTCACCCGACGCAGCGCAAGACTCGCTACAACCCTGCTCGGCTAAGCTTTGGGCGGAGGGCTTCTCATTTGATCTCCTCTGGATCAGCCAGGCTTATCCTGGCGCTCAGAAATGCGGGTTAGGAGAAAATGGGACGCATGCGCCACAGCCTCACGCTCGTCATCCTCCTGCTCGTCGCCTGCGCACCGCTTCTCCTCGATCCGCACGAACCGCGACTGAACGCCCACGCCCCTGACCTGTTCCGCGTCCGGTTCGCCACGAGCCAGGGCGACTTCGTCGTCGAGGTGCATCGGAGCTGGGCGCCGATCGGTGCGGACCGTTTCTACAATCTCGCCGCGCACGGCTTCTTCGACGGCCAGCGCTTCTTCCGCGTGCGCCAGGGCGTCTTCGCGCAGTTCGGCATTCCCGGCGATCCTCGGATTGCGCAAGCGTGGCGATCGGCCACCATTCCTGACGATCCGCCGCGGCAGTCGAATGTGCGCGGAACGATCGCCTACGCTTTCACCACCGCGAACACGCGCGCCACGCAGCTGTTCATCAACCTCGCCGACAACCGCCAGTTCGATCCCCAGGGCTTCGCGCCGTTCGGCGTCGTCACGTCGGGCATGGACGTGGTCGACCGCCTCTACTCCGCGTACGGCGAGAGCGCCGGCGGAGGCATGCGCGCCGGCCGTCAGGACGCGCTCTTCACCGGCGGCAACGCCTGGCTGACGCGCGAGTTCCCACGGCTCGACTACATCCGGCAGGCGCGGGTGGAGTAGATCCCGAGATACAGCCTCGCCAATGCTGCGTCCAACCAATGTACTCTCCCCTCCATGCGCTCCCAACGCACCGAGGCGATCATCCTGCACACCTTTCCCGCCCGGGAGCGGGACAAGCTGGTCGTGTTTCTCACGCCGGACCACGGCAAGGTGAAGGGATACGCGTATGGGGCGCGGTCGATGCGGACGCGGTTCGGGGCTTCGCTCGAGCCATTGGCAAAAGTCCGGATCGGGTACATCGAGCGGGAGTCTGACGAGATCGTGCGCATCGAATCGGTAGATCTGATCCGTTCGCTGTTTCCGGCGCAGCAGAACCTGGCCGCGAGCGTTGCGGCGTCGTATCTGGCGGAGACGGTGGACACGTTCGCGCAGTCGGGAGACCCGGCGGAGCTGATCTACCGGTTGCTCGACCGCACCACCGAGGCGCTGCTGGAAGGGGCCGTGCCGCTGCGCGTCGTCGCGTACGCCGAGGTGTGGACGCTGCGGCTGGCGGGAGTGCTGCCGTCGCTGCGCAACTGTAATTCCTGTGACGAGCCGCTCGGGCGGCCGCTGCGGTTTGACTCGCACGCGCACGGCTTCGTCTGCCCGAAATGCGGCGCGGAAAACGCCCAGGTCATCGCCAACGATGCGTCCGAGGTGCTCGACACGATCATGCGCCTGCCGGTCGGCGAATTCGCGGCGCGTGAGGTCTCCGCGGACGTCCTGATCGAGGTCCGTTCGCTGGCCGCCTTCTTCCGACGCAACTTCCTCGGGCACGAATTGAAGTCGTTCGAGATGCTGGCCGGGCTCATCACATGAAGAGCCCGCGGTCCGGACGCTGGCGTCTCGCCGGCTGGCCCGGCGGGAGCCTGCCCTGAGCGAAGCCGAAGGGTCTCGCCGCCTGGGTTACCGCGAATGTCACGCGCTCGCCCGGTAGGCTTATCCGCAGATGACGCAGATGTACGCGGATAAAACCGTCCTCCATCTGCGTTTCATCTGCGTCATCTGCGGATGAGGTTTTTTCGTCACTCGGGGGGCCACGCCATCGCCTCCGCGAACCCCGGCAGCGCCGCCGACAGATCCTCGACGTGCGCGCTGGCGATGCCGTCCAGCTCCCGCTCCAGCATGGCCGGAGCGCTGGCGTCTCGCCGGCTGGCCCGGCGTGCGTCTCGCCGCCGGGTTACCGCGATTGTCACGCGCTTGCCCGGTAGGCTTATCCGCAGATGACGCAGATGTACGCAGATAAAACCGTCCTCCATCTGCGTTTCATCTGCGGATAAAGCTTTTCGTCAATCACCCGGCCACACCATCGCCTCCGCGAACCCCGGCAGCGCCACCGACAGCTCCTCGATATTCGCGCTGGCGATGCCGTCCAGCTCCCGCTCCAGCACCCCGCTGACGGTGGTGTCCTGCTGGTCCGCCCGATAGTGCAACATGTCGATGTGATGCCGAGGCAGCCGGACGCGCAGCTCCGCGCACCGGATGGGCCTGTGGCAGGATGCCCTCCGCATCGTCCCCGAGCGCCTCTTCGATGACGTGGATTGGCCAGATCTCTGCGACGACTGGTTGCGCTGGCCGGTACTTTCGCGTGAGACCCTCTTCGCACGGAGAGGTGACCCCGTGTTGCCGGTTCTGAAGCCAACGACCCGCGCTGACGCTTCGTTTCTCGTCGACGAGGACGGCCCGGTTGGGAATTTCGGTGTCTGTGTCACTCCCACCAGTGGGAGAATCCATGAGCAGTGATGGCGATGTAGCACCCACGCAAACCCTTTCCATCTTTCTAGTTAAGCGGGATAAGCCTCTCGAAGACCTGATCGAGCCCTCCCACTCGCCTCAGTCCTTTCCGATTCAGGTTGGGGCCGTTGCTGGCAGATTGTTTACCGAGAAGACTGATCCGCACCCACCTTCCTGGATCTCCTTTTTCGGTAGCGCGATAGGCTCCTCACTTGATGACCTCAAGACGGCCAGCGCTTCGGCTCTCCTCGTCGTACCAATGGCGAATCGAACCTTTGCGGTTGCCTTCGGATATGGACGCCACATGCTCAATCCCACGGCGATCGAGCCGGCCTTCGGCTTGCGGGCGACGCTGAACTCGGTGGATGCCGAAAAGATCCGTTCGATCGACATGAGGACGTTTGAGGCCGCTTCCACGCAGACTCGCGAGCAAGCGAGCAAAGACACCTCGATTGGAGACTTTGGATTGAACGTCGAGCGAGACTTGCTACGTGCGGTTGTCGGGACGCCGTTCGATCCGACGCTAGGCTCCCGGCTGAGCGGAAAGGACTCCCTCACGGCGAATTGTCGAGCCACGATCGACACGCTTCCAGAGTTTCTTCAGGCGTATTTGGTGAAGAGCCTCGACACCGTGTACCAAAAGCACTTCTCTTGGGTTGACAACATTCTCGAGGTCCGGGATCCATCAATCACGAAGAACCTCGATGAGACGCTGCTCCAGGTGCTCCGCGAGGGCGGCGATTCCAAAATGTGGTTGGCGATCCCCGAATTGATCGAATGGTCGGACGTTTCGAAAGTCAGCTACTCCCCCGCGGCCTCCGCGCCCCGATACGACGACGTTCACTTGAAAGATTTTCTCGCAACTACCGACGAAGGACACCTTTCGGAGGAATACCTACGTCGCAAACGTGTGTGCGCTTGGCAAGCAGACGGCGATCAGATATACGAGAAGTGGCCCGTGTACCGATGCCTCTGCGCAGAATTCGTGATCAGCGGGGCGACGTACATCCTAAGCGACGGGAGCTGGTATCAGGTCAATAAGGACTTCGTTGAGGTCATCGATGAAGCGGTTCAGAAGATCCCCACAAGCGCAGTCGTCCCACCTCAATGCAACGCCGGCGAACACGAAGGCGGCTTTAACGAACGCTTCGCGGCCTCCATCACGGGCGCATGTTGTGTCGATGCCAAGTTGATCCAGTATGGTGGAGGAAAGAGCTCTGTCGAGTTCTGCGACGTCTACACGCCAGCGAAACAGATGATTCACGTGAAAAAGTACGCAGGTTCCAGCGCCCTCAGCCACCTTTTTGCGCAGGGGACCGTGGCCGGGACTGCCTTCGTCAGCGACGCGCGGTTCCGCAAGGACGTCAACAGACTTCTGCCACCAAAACTCAAGATAAAGAACCCTTCGAAGAAGCCAGCGGCCAGTGATTTCGAGGTGGCCTTCATGGTGGCGAGCCGTTCTTTGAGCTCCCTTACGCTGCCCTTCTTCAGCCGCGTCACGCTCAGGAACGCTCACATCCAACTTAACACCTACGGATACTTAGTGACCCTGTCCAAGATTCAGGTTGCGTAGCTCATCCGTGCGGGATCTATTCAGCAGGGACTTCGGGAGCTTCTCTGAACGGTCTTCTCGCTTCTAGTCACGTAACGTCTGAGGTATCCAAGACTGTGACGAAGTCAGGACGAGCGTAGAAACTTTAGGCTTTAGACACTACCGTATTGCCCTCTCGAGGATCACATGCGATCACTTATGGAATGCGGCTTGGACGCGATAATTCAGCCCAACCACCAGGCCGGGGAGCGGACCCGCGTCGCCTCCGGGCGTCGACTTCGATGCACCGCTTAGTGCTTATCCGATTTACTCTCGTTATCGACGCCGTCGCCTAAGACTGCGCGCTGCTCACGAACGATGTTGGTTACAACCTCGCGTGCCACTTCACGCACAACCGTATGAAGTGCTTGCTCGCTGAGGACCGTCAAACGCGCCTGTAGTGTTGCAATTTGAGCTTCCAAGGATGCCTTCTCGCGAACGTGGTCGTCGTGAATAGCCCCAACCTTCGTAGCAAGCTGCTCGACAGTCGATTCGAGACGACTGAGAACCTTGTCAGTGTTTCGCTGTAGCTCATCAAAACGCACACTGGTCGTCACGATCTCGCGGTACAGATCAGACAGTCGTGCCGCCAATGTGTTAAGCGTCTCCCCTACGCTCACAGAGCGCTCCTATTCCCTTTGATCTGCGCCGCCGCAGCCACGCTGACTATTGCAAGATGGCGCCGGAGCATCTCTTCGTACTCGTCTATCTGCCGAGATAGGTGCTGCTGTTGTGCCGCCAAGGCCTCGACCCTTTCAACCAACTGAGAGGCTGCCTCATGCAGAGGAAGCGTACTGTCCAAGGTGCTGGATTGTGTTAGCTTCTGCTGAGCATATGCCGGCACGAGTTCGGGCTGGTCCGCCGACGCAAGTAGCTGGGGTGAGAAGGTCTGTTCTGTCAGGAGTTTGCGCAACTGCTGGCGGCCCGCGTGAAGTCGCGACTTTACTGTCACCTCCGAGATCTGCAATGTACGAGCAATCTCGGCAAATGTAAATTCGCTCAACCACAACAGCAACGTTGACCTATGCGCGTTAGAAAGCTTATTTATTGCAGCGTAGAGCCGAGTCAGAACCTCGCCTGACGCAAACGCCGTCTCCTGCTGCGCGGGTTCGTCGGGAGTATTCGTTACCCTGTCGGATGGTACAGGCTCACGCTCGATCGATAGATTACCGCGAACTCGCTCGTCACGCACTCGATTCATGGCGACACGGCTCGCAATGGTTTTGATGAATTCCCATTCTTGATCGTGGCTATATTCATCAGCAAGCGCATACACACGCAGGAAAACGTCTTGCGCGACATCGTGCGCGGCCCCGCGAGTCACGCCCTGATCATCGACGAGATAGCGGACAACGTGCGTATAGTATCGCCGGTACAGCATCTCGAAGCGATCATCTTGGTTCATAGCGGCTGTTCTGCCGGTGGAATTATACTCGCTTTAGGTAATAGGGAACTTCGCGAATGCGAGTTGGGGTCGTATCTGGAAAATCAACTTAGCGGATGAACGTTAAGTTGATTTTCCACGTACGACCCACAACTTCCACAACTCCAATCACAGTCGGCTCGTCCAGGGGTTGAATAGCGGGACGCCGGTCACGCGAACATCCTCGGTGTTTCGTGTAACAAAGGTCAGGCCGTGGTGAAGGGCCGTTGCGGCAAGTTGCTCGTCCACGGTCGGAAGCGTCAGCCGCTGGCGTTGAGCGAAGGCCTCGACCTGTCCCCAGCGTTCCGCGGCTCCTCCGTCGAACGCGAGCAATCGCCCTGCAAACCGAACGCGCACATCCCGATCGAGCCAGCTCTGCAGTGCGGCGCGCTTCGGCTCTCTCTCATCGAGCAGGTCAATGCCTTTTCGGATCTCGCCGATCGTGATGACGCTCAAATACAGCAGCTCTTCCGGTGTGGTCTCAATCCATTCCGCGACGCTGCGGGCCGGCCGCGGCTTCATGAGCTCGGAGATGACATTCGTATCGAGCAGGTAACCGGAAGGCTTCGCTACCATCGGATCTTTCTCGTCTTGTCGCGTTTCCGCTTCAGATCGAGCACCAGCCCACCGGTCGGCGCGGACTGGAAAAACTCGAGCAGCGAATCCGGCTGCCGTGCCTTTTCGGCCGCGCCATCGAAATCCTCGGCCGATACGATCACGACTGCCTCGCCGTGTTGTTTGACCACCCGTTGCGGGCCCTCCGTACGCACGAGACGGAACAACTCGCTAAAGCGCGCTTTCGCCTCGTGAAGTTGCCAGACTTGATGCTTTTGCATGGCGATAGACTACTTTGACTAGTCACTTACGTCAAACTCAGACATCTGATTCTGTACCCGACTTTTCCGGCAAGACGTAGGGGCATAAATCTACGACCGCGCAAGCACCGGTCGGACAAGAGAGTCCGACCTACGTATCCCCGAACCGCACTTCCCCCGTCGCCACATCCACCGAAAAACGGACCCACCCTTCCCCCGATCCCACCGGGGCACGCTTCGCGCCAAGTTATTCTGCAGTCGAGGCTTACCGCGGGCGCGATTGTGCTTCTAAGGCTCTCGAACACAGTGGATTGGGGAGAAGGACGCTCGATGAACACTCTGTCTGCGATTCCACTTTGATGGTGTTCAATCGCTGCGACTCACGCGCTACTCAACCTGCACCCCTCCCCTCCCCTCGGCCAGGAGCGCGCGTCCGTGGTAGTGAAACTCGTTGTACACATCGAGCAGGAGCTGGCGCCGTTCGATGCGCTCTTCCTCGGCGCGCGTGTAGACGGTCGCCTCGAGCAGGGCGGTTCCATCGTCGCGGGCGTCGACGGAAGGGAGATGCGTGACGATGAGTGCGCGGACGATCTGCGGCGACTGCATCCGGGCCAGGGCCGCGTCGTATTCGTCCGCTGTGGCGACGAGGCGCGTCATCCGCCATGAGGTGGCGCCGACGATGTCGCTGATGACGAGCCAGTACTCGAAGATGGCCTCGGGGTTGCGGTCGACATCAAACGCAGCGTAGATCGGCTTACCCCGATCGACGTACGGCGTGCTCTCGTCGCCGATGACGTCATAGCGGATCTCGCCGCTCACGTGAAGGCCGGCGGCGCACTCGACGAGCGCGGCGGCCTGCATGGCCATGTGCGCCTTGGGAGACAACGGCCCAGTACCGGACGCAAACGCCTCGCGGAACCGTTCGTTCGCGAGCTCGTGCGCGCGGGCGATGCGCTCGCGCACCCGCAGCACAGCGTCGAGCGTCAGCGTGATCACTTCACCTGTTGAATCCGGACCAGGAATTGCTCCGGTTTCTCGAAGCCGGTAAGGCGAAGGGTCTGCTGCTCGTGTCCCGACGAATCGATGAAGACGACGGTGGGAACGCCGACGATCGAATAGCGCTTCGTGAGCTCCTGCACCAGCGGATCCTGATTGTTCGTCAGATCGGCCTTGATGCGCGTGAAGCGGTTGAGGTCTTTGGCCACGCCGGCATCGCTGAACGTCTTCTCGTCGAGCTCTTTACAGGGGATGCACCAGGTGGCGAAAAAGTCGATCACGACCGGCTTGCCGGCCGATGCCGTCACCGCCGCGGCGTCGTATTTCTTCCACTGCACGGCCACGCCTTTGCGCGGCGGGATGGCGAAGGCGACGCCGGCCACGAGGAGGATCGTGGCGCAGGCCAGCCGCATGATGCGCCCACGCGGGCCGCGGCTGGCGAAGAGGAAGATCGCACCGATCAAGAGGCTGGCGGCGACGCCGATGCGGAAACCTGTCTCGCCGATGACGGCGCGGAGGAAGTAGAAGGCCATGCCGATGAGGACGAAGCCCATAGCCTTCTTGACCTGCACCATCCACTCGCCGGGCTTGGGCATGGCGTTGAGGGCGATGAGATAGGGAAAGCCGAGGCCGAAGGCGAGCGTGGCGAACATGGCGATGCCGACGACCGGTTTGGCGATCGCGGCCACGAGTGTAAAGAGCGCGACGACGACCGGCCCCACGCACGGCGCCGCCACGATGCCGACGAAGAGCCCCATCGTCAACGCACCGGCCACCCCCGCGCGCCCGGCCGAACGGTTGGCGATGAACTGCGGCACGCGGAACTCCCACACCCCGAACATCGACGAGGCCAGGATGAGCATCAGGACGGCGAAGCCGATCAGCACCGCCGGAGACTGGAGCCACGACCCGAACATCCGCCCGCTCAGCGCGGCGAAGACGCCCAGAACCGAATAGGTGATGACGATGCCGACGACGTACGAGAGCGACAGCGCGAATCGCCGGGAACGGCGCCCGTCGCTCTGCATGGCGAAGAAGCCGACGGTGATCGGGATCATCGGAAAGACGCACGGGGTAAGGTTCAGAGCCAGCCCGCCGAGGAAGAGGATGAGCAGCGTCAACGGGAGGCCGTGCGCGGCGTACGTCGCCGAGAGCTGGTCATTACCGGCGGCAGCGGCAGGGCCGGTCGGCGCGGCCGATAGCGGCGTGAAGCCGGCGGAGGGTGCTGGAGTCGTCGTCGCCGGTGGAGCCGCCGCCCCACCCGTCACTGCTGTTGCGTCGATCGTTATTTCGGCGTCTCGGGGCGGGAGACAGACGGTGTCGTTGCAGGCCTGGTAGTGGAGTTTGCCGTTGATCGTATTGCCGCTTTTCAGCGTGGCCGTGAATGGGATGCGGATCGTCCCTTCGTAGACGGCCAGCTTCTGCGTCCCGCTGAATGTGAAGGAGCGGACGGTGTGCGGGGGGTATTCGGCAGAAACGAGATCGGCAGTTGCCGCATCGAACGAAAGAGCCGAAGGGATGACGAAGTCGTCGAGCGGCTTGTTGGAGTTGATGTGCCACCCGCTCAGGATCGTGGCCGTGACCACGCCATGAACGAGAGCTCCATCGCGTTGACTGACCGATCCGGTGAGCTTGACGAGATCCTGCCCCGGGATCGAGCTCGCGCCGCCGCCGAAGGAGAGCTGGGCGAAGGCGGGGGTTGCGAGGAGAGAACAGAGAACGACGAGGCGGCGCAGCAGGCTCACACCGCCCCTCACTTCTGAGGTCCGCCCAACTGGCGTTCCAGTTGCGGGATCATCATGTCGAGATTGCGGTTGTACTGTGAGTTCGGATACTTGGCCTTGAAGCCGCGGTACTCCTTGAGGGCGGCCGGGACGTTCCCCTGCTGCATGTAGATGTCGCCGACGAGGAGGCGGCTGCGCTCGAAAGCATCGCCCTTGTTCTGCACCGTGCCGAACTTGGCAATCGTCTTCTTCGCGTCGTCGAACTTCTTCTGGAGGATCTGGGTGAGGGCCAGCTCAAAGTAGGCATCGTCGCGAACACCGGCCGGGAGGGCCGACTCGCCCACGAGCTTCTGCAGCCGCGTCTCGCTCTGCGCGTACGCGGCACGGGCCTCGAACTCCTTGGCCAGGGCCAGCCTCTTTGCGTAGTCTTTGGAGAAGTTGGGCTCGTCGGCGACGCGTTTGATGAAATCGCCGTACTTCGTCTGGACCTCCCCGATCGTTTTCGCGATTTCCGTGGAAGGGATATAGCCCTTGATCATCCCGGCCACCATCAGGTCGCTGTTGAGCACGAGGAACGTCGGCAGCGAGTTGATGCTGAATTGCTGGGCGAATCTCGTACCGTCTTTCCCATCCTCGGTGTTGAGGCGGAGGAGGACCATTTTGTCGGTCGAGGTCTGAAAGGCCTGCGACGGGATCACTTCCTGTTCGAAGCGATGGCACCAGCCGCACCAGTCGGCAAAGAGGTCGACGAAGATGAGCTGATTCTTCTCCTTCGCTTTCTTCTGCGCTGAGGCGATGTCTTTGAGCCACGGCGAGGCGACGGCCTGCTGTACGAACAGCAGAACGGCCACGGCCAGCAAGGCAGTCCTTTTCACTTGAATCCTCCCGTCGCCGGTCGCAAACGGCACGCGGAAAGTCGCTATTCCGATTGCGCGGCACCGACCGGTGACATTTCCGTCGAGCTGGTCTCCTTTTTGTGAACGCGGCTGCGCGCCGCATCGACGAACGCGCCGAAGATCGCCGTCGCCGAGGCCTCCCCCGGCATGTCCTCCGGATGCCATTGCACTCCCATATAGAAGGGATGAGACGGATCTTCGATCCCTTCCACGACGCCGTCCGGCGCCTGCGCGGTGACGCGCAACCCGTCGGCGACGCGGCCGACGGACTGATGGTGCGATGAGTTGACGTTCAGCGCGTGCACGCCGAGGATGCGCCCGAGCTTCGTGGCCGGCTCGATGTGGACGTCGTGGCGCCCTCGGTCGCTCGGCTCGCTGGAGTGATCGATCTCCGTCTCCATCGCGGAATTGATGTCCTGGATGAGCGTCCCGCCGGCGGCGACGTTCATCACCTGCAACCCGAGACAGATGCCGAGTGTGGGGATGCCGCGCTGGCGGGCCAGCCTGGCCAGGCCGACGTCGTTCTTCTGGCGGCGCGGATCCATCACCTCGCAGCTCGGATGCATCTCTTCGCCGTACTCCGAGGGGTCGCAGTCGTCACCGCCGGCGAGAAGGAGGCCGTCCAGCCCTTCCAGCAGATCGGCCGCGTTTTCAGCCTGCGGAGGGATCAGAACCGGCACGGCGCCCGCCCGCTTCAACGATTCGACGTAGGTCATGTAGACAAAGGCCCGGTCGCGCTCTCCTTCTTTCTGCGCAACGTCCGAACCGATGCCGATGAGAGGTTTGTGCATGCAGGGTGATTATGCGGGATTCGTGCGAGGTTGGGGATCAGGCCTTCGCCTCGGAGCGCGCGTCCCTCGCAGGAGTCCTACAATACTGAGGTCCTCATCAAGATCAGGCCAGTGAATCCCTTCACCATCGAGTCTGCTAATCCGCATTCTCACAACCTCACTGGAATCGTCGCCACCCTGTACCCCGTCGAGCGCCCTTCTCCCCCCCGCTGAAAAGCGCGGTGGGGAGAAGGACGCTCGATTAACACTCTGTCTGCGATTCCACTTAGTGGTGTCGACCGATCGTTTCTACTCGGTACCGCCGTTTGAGTCCTACCGCACCGTAATCATTACCCCGTCCCGCTCCCCATGCCCGTTTGTGGCCACGATCGTGTGTTTTCCCGCACGCAGCGGCCACTCGCGCGATGCCGGCTTCCCATCCACCAGCCAGGTCGCGTCGTGCGTCGCCCGCAAGTGCAGCGACTGGAACTCGCGGTGCAGGGTCGGGTCGACGAGGTAGGTGGCGTCGTTCGGCGGACTGGTGATGCGGAACTTCGTATCCCGGCTGGCCACGGCACGCGGCGCGGATGCCGAGGTGCGGCGCTCGTGCGCGACCGCCCATTCGCGGTACTCGGCGGGCCAGGTGACACGTCCCGCGTGATGCCACGGGCAGAACTCGACCGGAGCATCGCGCGGGAGCCATTCGCTCTCGGTCGAGGGGCACGAGGTGGAGGGACGAAGTCCTGAGAGAGCGCAGATGGGCTGCTGTTCCAAGTCGCCGGGACGGTCGACGATCGGCGTTTCGCCGCTGACGCCGGCGCGTCGCATCGCCGCCAGCATCACGGAGTGGAAAATCGGGCCGGCTCCGGTGACGCCGCTCGAATTTCGCAGCGTGCTGCGGTCGAAGTTCCCAACCCATACGCCGACGGTGACGGCGCGTGTGTATCCGACCGTCCAGTTGTCGTGGTACGCCTGCGAGGTGCCGGTCTTCACGGCCACGGGAAACGGGAAGTCGAGGTTGCCGCCGCGGCCGAAGATGAACTCTCGCGCCTGCGGGTCGCTGAGGATGTCGGTAATCCAGAAGGCCGTGCGGGGGGAGACCAACGGGTGTCGGGTGTCGGGTGTCGGGTGTCGGAGAAGCATGCTTGGTTGAACGCTCATGCCTCCTCGCGGAAACGTCGCGTATGCGGTCACGAGTTGCTCGAGCGTCACTTCGGCGTCGCCGAGGGTCAGGCCGAGGCCGTAGTAATCGGCGGTGCGCGTCAGGTCGTGGAAGCCGGCCCCCCGGAGTAGACGCAGCAACGCGGGAGGTCCCAGCTTCGCCAGAAGCGCGACGGCTGGGACATTCTCCGATCCGGCCAGAGCGAGCCGCGCGCGCAACGGGCCGCGGTAGCCGCCGTCATAGTTTCGGGGCGTGTAGACGACTCCCTCCTCGGCGGTCGGAAAGCTCGACGGCACGTCGGCCAGGACCGTGGCTGGGGTCAGACCCTCCTCAAACGCAAGCGCGTAGGTGAACGGCTTGAGCGTCGAGCCGGGCTGGCGGAGAGTGGTGACTCCGTCGATGGCGCCACCGAAGTTCGCGGTTGCGGGGTCTCGTGGTTTCGCGGTCGCGGCGGGGTCGGGGCCGCGAGACCGCGCGACCGCGAGGCCAGACCCGCCGAAATAATCGCCCGACCCCTCCCAGGCCAGCCACTCGCCGGTCTGGTTGTCGAGCACGGCGACGGCGACGCTGTGTGCACCGTGGCGCAGCAGGTTGGCACGCTCGGCGGCGATGATGCCCTGGACGCTGCGTTGGAGGTTCGCGTCGAGCGTGGTTTCGATCCGCCTCGGGGCGTTTGCTCCGAGTTGTCCGCGAACCTGCTCGACGAAGTGCGGCGCCAGCGTCGGCTGTATCCCTCGATCGAACGAGAGGCGTTCGGCGCGCGCATCGCGATACGCCGGATCGTCGATGAAACGGAGCGCATGCATCCGGGCCAGAACGATCCGCTGCCGCGCCAGCGCCCGGCGCGGGGTCGATGGACGCTGCGGCAGCGACGCCAGCCAGGCGGCCTGGGCCACCGTCAGCTCCTCCGGCGCGCATCCGAAGTACCGGCGGCTGGCGCGGGCGATGCCGATGGTCTGCTCGCCGTAGGGCGCGAGGTTGACATAGAGCGCGAGGATCTGGCGCTTCGTGTAGCGATGCTCGATCCGTATGGCCACCACGGCCTCGCGCACTTTCGAGGCGATCGTCCGCGGCGGATTGCCGAGGAGCATCTTCGCCACCTGCTGCGTGATTGTGGAACCGCCTTCGGCCGCGCGCAGATGGTAGGCGTCGTGTACGACGGCACGGACGACGGCGACCGGATCGATCCCGAAGTGATGCTCGAAGCGGCGATCCTCGGCGGCGATCGTGGCGCTGGCGATTGACGCAGGTACGACATCGAGCCATTCGTTGCGCGTACCGGCCGCGGACAGCGGCTCGTAGAGAACGATGCCGTTGCGGTCGACGATGGTGGGGGTGGTGTCGGGAGTAATCGTCGGGATCGGCCCGAGGTACACCCATAACGCCACACCAACCCCACCCAGCAACCCGGCAACCCAGTAACGGCGCAACCTCACGGCTTGACCTCGACGACCTCGCTTGCGGTTCTCCCGAAGACCTCGGGCTCGTACATCTCCTCGGCGTAGGTGGGCGCGGTGATGAACGTTCCGGCCGTGGTGGCCCGGACCATGTACGTGAACTCGTGCATCCCTTCGCTCAGGCGCGTGGCGAAGAGGTTCACGCGATCGTCGTGGCGCTCGACGTGATCGAAGCCGCCATGCTGCCACCACGACATCCAGTCATCGTTCTGCGATTCATTGTTCCTCTGCGCTTCGGCCAAGTCGGTAGCCGTCGTGGCAAACCACGATTCGACCGGCTCCGTGCCGGCTGGAATCGGATCGGACACGGCCACGAACCGGCGTTCCTTGGTGTTGCGAATGCGCAGCGTGACCTTGATCAGGTCTCCGGCCTTGAACGTCTTCTGCGAGTACTTCCGTTCCACGTTGAAGCCCTTGTCCAGCCCTTCGTGGAGCAGCCCGGACGGCGAGTAACGAAGGCGCATCAGGTAGAAGAGCGTGCCGGTGCCCTGGCGTTCGAAGGTGACGGGGAGCTCGGCCCCCGGGTGCTGCGCTTGCAATTGCATCATCGGCACATCGTGGCTCTTGGCCACCGTGCTCCGGCCCTTGAACGCGTCGTTTGCGATTGCGTCGTTGCCCAGTTTCACGACCGCGGAGAAGTCCGGCGTCTCGCTCTCGTACTTGCGGTAGTAGTCGACGAGCGACTCCATGGCCCAGACGTTCTCCTGCGTGTTCCCCCAGCGTCCCTTCACCCTCGCGTTCATGAGCCAGCGCACCATCTGCTTGACCAGTTGTTCGCTCTCGCCGTGGCGCGTCAGCGAGCCGAGGGTGATGGCCGTCGAGCGGATGTTCGAGTTCCAGAAATAGAGCAGGTAGGGATCGGTCAGCTCTTCGACGTGCGCGCTGCCGCCCTCGGGGAGAATGGCGTTGTTCAGACGGCGTACGAGATCGTCAACGCGGGGACCCTTCTCCCCCTTCGTGACCATGGCGTCGAGGAGGTACGAGATGCCGAACAGAGGCATGCGGTCGACGTAGGAGTACAGCCGCGTGATGTGGCTGTCTTCATTGCGCCCTGCCTCGGTGAGCACCTTCACGGCGAAGGCCTGCCACGACGTGTAAGCCGGCCACCATCCCTCGTTCGTCGGGCGTTTCTCTTTCAGCTTGGCGTCGAGATAGTCGTATCCGCGCCGGGTCACATCTTTGCTGACGTCGTATTGCAGCTTCTCGCCGCGCTGCATGACGTGCAGCACGTTGGCGGTCAGGTACGGCGACGAGGAGTAGCACTCGCCGGCCCAGTAAGCGAAGCCGCCGTCGCCGCACTGGAACTTGTAGAGCTCGTAGATCGTCCTCTGCGCCGTCGCGTGCGCCTTCTTCGCGTCGATGCCGGGTATGGCGAAGGCATCGCCGAGGTCGGAGGCCAGCATCAGCGCCATGGCGGCGGAGGAACGCTGCTCCGCGCAACCGTACGGATAGTCGATCAGATACGACGCCCCTTCCGACAAGCCGACCATCGCCGTGGACGAAAGCTCGACGTGCAGCCCGCCAGCCGAGGGGACGACATCCTTCGGAACAGCCAACGTCTCCTTCGCGTCCGGCTTCGCTTCTCCGTACGCGGCAACCGTCTCAACCGGCGCGAGGATGCGCACCGGCAACGTGTCTTCAAAGGCATCGGACTCGCCGTTGAGCGACACGGTCATCTGGATGCGGGCGTTCCCGATGGCATTGGCCGAGGCGTTGAATCGAACTTCCGCCGACCCTTCCGCCGCCACATCGATCGTCATCGAAACCGGCTGCGTAAACGCGAGCACCGACGGATCGAGCGACTTGATGGTCACCGTGGCCTTCCCAGGCTGTTTGAGTTGCGAGTGAACGACAGCGCCGAAGTACGCCTTGTCGCCGACGGCCAGGAAGCGCGGCCACGTCGGCGTCAACAGCACCGGTTTGTTGATGCGGATCTCGTTCTGCGCCCATCCGAAGCGCGATGTCTTGTCGCCGGCCACGGCCATGATGCGGTAGGTCGTCAGCGACTCGGGGAGCGTGATGTCGGTGCGCGCGTGACCTTTGGCGTCAGTGACGACAGATCCCACCCAGAAGGCCAGCACGCGGAAGTCTTTGCGGATCACGCCCGGGCCGGCGTCACGTCCGCCGCCGCCGCCCTGCGTCTCCCCTTTCGGCGTCAGCACGCGGCGGCTGACGATCTTCTCGCGCGAGTCCTCATTGACGACCTGCAAGCCTTTCTCGAGATATATCGACTGCAGAACGTCGGGCGTTTCGTAGCCGGTCAGCGATAACACGCCGTAGTCGACGGCCCACAACGTCACCTCCGATTGCGACGGTTTGCCGGCGGCATCATGAACATCGACCTCGATGCGCGCCTTCGACGCCGGACGGTACTCGTCCCGGTTCGCCTTCACGGCGA
>DATLWH010000677.1:0-4621 GCA_035576505.1 Thermoanaerobaculia bacterium
CCTGCAACGCCTGCTGCACGACGTCGGAGCGCTCCAGGGTCATGTTGTAGCGGATGTCCCGGGCAAGCGCGTCGGCGGCGGCAGCCAGAGGCTCGAAGCGGAGGTTGCGGGTGATCACCATGCGGGTCCGGGCCGGATCGATTCCCGTCGCGGTCTGCATCGTCGTTTCGCTTTCGCTGGCGACGGCGCTGGCTTCGAGGAACTCATTCGGCACAGTACGGGCAAAGCGCACCAGTTTGCTCCCTTCGACCGGCGTCGAGCGGAGGTCCGGCAGGATCTGGTACACGCCACGAATCTGCGCGACCGCCTGCTGGATGACCGCATCGAGCTGGTCAGCCTCAGGCGTCGTCGCCGTCGGCTGGTTCGCACCACTGCTGTTGCTGTCAGTTGTCATTTTGCCTTCCTCCTTCCTGCCAGGGTTGCCCGGGGCCCGCTGACTTTAGGTTTCTCCTGACCTCTCGTATACGCGCGGCCAGGAAAAAGGTAACGGGGGTGACAAAGATTCATCCCGGGGAGGTGAACGCGCTCGTTTTACCCGTGAACGGGTAACCGCCAGATATGAACGGGTAACCGCCAGACATGCACTCGTAACCGCCAGATATGCATGCGTAAATTTACGCGTGAACGGGTAATCGCCAGATATGAACGTGAAAAATTACACGTTCATGAGTAATCGCCAGATATTCACGGGTAATCGGAACGCGTTCACCCGTCCAACTGTCCTCGGGAGAGGACAGTCGGACGGCGTTCGTAGGGCCGGCGACGCTACGGCGCGCGCAACACGCTCTTGCAGTCGATCGTACCCTGCAGGCGCACGCCCGCGGCGGTCAGGGCGTCGAAGGTGACGATGGCGGTGGCGCCCTTGTCGTCGACGGTGACCGTCCCGCTGCCGCTCTTCTTGTCCGTCTCGACCTTGTACTCGGCCACGCGCGCCGTGATTCTTCCAAAGGCAACGTTGAGGAAGAAGTGGTGCGTCCCCTTGGCCGCTTCCTTGGCGTCGGGCACGATGAGCTGAAGGCTGTTCAGCTTCTTCGGATCGTTCTCCCTGACCAGCGAGAACTGATTCCCCCACGACCCCTTCCCGGTCATCCCGGCCGAACAGCCGCCGCGATCGGTCGTCCCGTCATACGTCCCGGCATGCGCTCCCCCGGTGATGACGACATGCACGGTCTCTTTCACGTCCGCGGCGAAGACCGCCGGCGCGGTGAGGATGAGGAGCAGAGCAAGACTGCGAAGCAGACGATTCATGAAAGCCCCCTGTCGGCTGCGGCTTCGCCGCATCCAATTTTGGTGGGTATTGTACCGGCGTTCCACGCCCAGCGGACGCGCCGGAGCGCTGACGTCCTCGCCGGCTGGCCAGGCGGCATCTCGCCGCCGCGAGGGACTGAGGCGTTCACCCGTCACCCCCGCTGAGATCCCCTCGTCCCCCGAGCCACCAGATAGACGACCAGCCCGAGCAGGTGAAGAAAGAAGACGATCACCGCCCAGAACCCCGCATTCATCCCGTGACGCGCGGCATCCCGATACACGAAGACGAGAAGCACGATCCAGACGGACAGAAGCGCGCCGACGACGAGTAACTCAGGCAGTCCCAGATTGCCGTAAATCAAGGGGAAGCTTGATGATGACATTCAGATGCCCTCATCGATCGAACAACCGGCCGCGGACCATCCCTTCGAAACGGATCATCCGCGCATTCTGCACGAAAACCTTCACCACCGAGACACTGAGGACGCAGAGAGACCTTCGTGTCCTCAGTGTCTCTGTGGTATTACGTCTGCCGGTCTGCCTGGGAGGTACTCCCACCCTGAAACTCGGAAAGGGCGGCGGGCGATGTGAAACTGCCTCGGGGAGTGTGTTAACTGCCTCCGAAAGGCAGTTAACTGCCTCGGGGAGCATGTTAACTGCCTCCAAAAGGCAGTTAACTGCCTCGGGGAGCGTGTTAACTGCCTCAAAAGGCAGTTAACGCACCCAAATTGGTGGATCTAGCGCCTGGTCAGAGACGACGTTACCCCGAATACACCAGTTTTGGCGAGGGGAGGAACGGTCCGCCGGTCCCGGAGTGCCCTGAATGGTCCACCGCTCAACGCGTCCCGTTGAAGAGAAACCACAGCAGCGCCACGGCCACCACGATTGCCATCCAGAGGAGGAACGTGCGCAGCATCCTCGGCGTGCGATCGGCGGCGGGTGTCGCGGAGACAGGTACGAGCCGGAGGAAGGCCTGCCACGACTCATCGTCCGCGAAGAACTCCCGCGGAACGATCCGGACGATGCTGGCCGACTGGTAGAGCGTGACCAGATCGGGCGTCACGACAACCTTATGCATCAGCGTCCACGGCATATCGACGCCTCCGTGCGTCGATTCCATACGCACACCCTGCTCGTCCGCCTCCCCGCTCACCGGATCAGCCAGCGTCCGATCCGTAGCGAACGCCCGCTTCACCGTCGCTCGATTGCCGTTGAGAATCAGCGCGCCGAACAGCCCGAGAAACAGAGGCATCCCCCAGGTGAAGGGATCCGTCAAGTGCGCCATGGGAAGGCAGATGATCGCAACGATGATGAAGATCCACGCGTAGATTCGCAACGGTCGCCGGCGGCGGCGGAGTGCACGGTGGAAGCTGTCGGGAGTAAGCCTGCCCTGGAAACGGATCATCCGCGCATTCTGCACGACTTCACCACAGAGACACTGAGAACGCAGAGACCTCCGTGTCCTCAGTGTCTCCGTGATGCGCTACTCCGGCTCGCCTCCATCATGGGAATCGTGCGGCGTTCAAAACAGGAGACTCCACTTCGCCGGCGAAGCCGGCGTAAGAACCGTAGCCCCCGTCTTCAGACGGGGGCTACCCGTGCACCCCATTTTGCGAGCCCGCTTTAGCGGGCGAAACAACGGTTTCCGCGCGAATCCCTGTCGCCCGCTGAGGCGGGCTCACGAACTTGGGCGCTCCGATTTCCCCGCCTGAAGGCCAGGGCTAGGTTCTCAAGCCGGCTTCGCCGGCCGAGGGATCACTCCGCACCTCGTAAGCCTGCCCGTGAGCGAGCGAAGCGAGCCGAAGGGTTCATCATCTCGACCGGATGCTCCAGCGCCACCATCGCAAACTCCGGCAGCTCGATCGACACGGTTCGCGGGCGGTTCAAAGGCTTCGCGCTATGCGTGGCGAGGGATGCGGTGCGCATCACGATCGCCTCCGGGCAGTCAGAGCATCGCTGCCGTTGCGATGTCTACACACTGAGTGTCAGAGCGGTTGCGCGTACTTAAATCGCTCTAACCCGCCGGCGCCGAATTACCATCCGCCAAAGGTTTCGTTGAGGTCCCTGCGAAAAGCATCCTGAAGCCATGTCGGGCCAAACAAGAGCCGATCGAACCAACAAACCACGTCGTAAAACCTGTATCCCTCTAAATACTCGTCTAAGAAACCCTCTGCTCTGGTGCGGTCAATTTCTACCAACGCAGCCGCCGCTAATACCCGCGTCGGAGACTTGTCGCTTCGCAACAATCCCCGCAAGACAGTAATTGCTCGATCCTTGCGGCCTTTGCGCAGACGTGCGATCGCCGCGCGAATGAGCGTCGGGTTCGCTGCTTTTAGCAACGGCAGAAGAACCATCTCCACGTTTCCAGACAGCTTTGTAGCAGCAGCCGCTGCCGCCGCTGGAAGCACACCATAAGACGTATCGGCGACGATAGCTAAGACAGGCCCATCGGCGGCGGACCCGAAACGCGCGATTACGCTCACCGCCGCGCTCCGTACGTTAGCGTCTTCGTAGTTTACATAGGCTCTACCGGAGGAAACATCGGACCTTTGCCCTCGACGAGCTAACACGCGAAGGCCCGCTGCGATAAACTGGCTACGAATGAAACTTAGCAGCTCTGCAGACCACCCTCCCTCAATCTCTTCAGCGATCGCCGGCGGATAAGTTGAGCTAAAACTGCTAATCCAGTCGGCCTGAAATGTTTCCATTCGATCACCCAAATCTTGTCGCACGCGGTCTAGAAAGTTCGCTGGGTATTGCAAACCGATCGCTTCATAGATTTCTGCAACATCAGTCCCTACAAACGACAACTTTGCCAGAAGCGCGCTCTCCGGCAACCTACGATAGTACGACACCAGCCGCATCCGTTTTTCGACGAGATCAACTCCACCGAGAGCGTTCGTCATCTCATCCAAGTCAATTTCAGCCCCTCCAGCCAACAGCGCTGCATAGCCGATCGAACGGATTTGAGCAGAGGTATCTCGCGTTAAAGTGAAGGCGAGAGTATCCGTGATGTTACCTGATTTCTGAAGCGCGTTAACCGCGATTGCGCGAACTGTTTCGTGTCGACTCGTTGTGGCCGACAGAAGATCGTGAGCTTGAAGAACGCCCGCGTATTTCTGCACTGCTTGGCTGACTCTCTCCGATAACGTCGCCCTGTGCTCCAATATCCCGAGAACCGTAGCGTCTCCGAGACGTAAGCGAGCCGCGATAGACGCGTCTACCAAACCATCGTCCGCTTGCTCATTCAGAGCATCGATGGTTGACGGGTCAGCAGCCGCTGCCAGATAGTCCAAGACTCTTTCGCGAAGAGCCGCAGAACTCTTCGTGAGATGGAATACAATGATGTACTTGGCGGAATCTGTGTCTATCG
>DATLWH010000678.1:0-3370 GCA_035576505.1 Thermoanaerobaculia bacterium
CGAATTCGAGGCCTTGCCCGACGTGATTTGCGAGCTGACCGGCCTGATCGAGCTCCGCGCCTCGGACAACCGGCTCGGCCGCCTGCCGGACTGCATCGGATCGCTCGTGACGCTGCGAGAGCTGCACCTTCGAAACAACAGGCTAACGAGTTTGCCCGCATCAGTCGGACACCTGCAGTCGCTTCGACAACTCGACCTTCGCGGCAATCCGATCACTCACGTTCCGCCAGGACTGCTCGAACTGCCTCGACTGGAGAAGCTCGACCTGCGATGGATCACGACTCTCTCGCTGCCCGAGACGTCCATCGAACGGCTGGAGGCGAGAGGCTGCGCCGTTTACCGATGATCGTCACCGAGCCCGAAAATCGCGCGGTTCGGCGAATCATTTCGCGAGCCTTTCCACGCGCGAAATCGGCGAAACCACGAGAGAAGTTGCGCTGATATGCCTGTGCTATGATCCGGCGGTTTCCGAGGTCGTACTTTCAAGCGCAATTCGCGTCACTTAGGAGGTCCAGCTTGCGTTCTTTCAACAAAATCGGGCTACTGGTTTCGGCAGCGATGTTGGCAGTCAGCGGCGCAGCATTCGGAGCCGGATTCGGGCTCTACGAACAAGGTGCCAAGGCAGTGGCCATGGGTGGCGCCTTCGCCGCCACGGCGGACGATCCCAGTGCCATCTTCTACAACGTCGCCGGCATCGCCCAGCAGCGCCACGCCGCATTCATCGGCGGGGCCACCGGAATCAACTTCAGCAACCAGTTCACCGGCGACCCGAATGACGCCTTCACCAGCGGCGCCACGGGCCACTACCGTCCCCACACCTTCCTGCCGCCGAACGCCTACTTCATCCTGCCGGTCGGCTCCAATCTGACCGTCGGCGTCGGCGTCTTCACACCGTTCGGGCTGCGGACAAACTGGGAAGATCCCTGGATCGGCCGCTTCGTCTCCCGCGACGCCAACATCAAGACGCTCTCCGTTGAGCCAGCGGTGGCCTGGCAGACTTCGGACGGGCGCATCGCCATCGGCGTCGGCGCCGAATACCGCCGCGCCCACGTCATCCTCGCCTCCAACAGCACGCTGCCGCCGGGCACCGTCAACGTCAACCCGTTCAACGGCCGCTTCCCCGACGTCGCCAGCGCCTATCTGGCCAGCGACTGGGATAACGCCTGGGGCTGGAACGCCGGCGTCCTCTTCAAGCCCGCCTCGACCTGGCGTATCGGCGCCTCCTACCGCGCGCCGATGAACATCGATTTCTCCGGCAAAGTGACCATCACCCAGATTCCAACGGGAAATGCGCAGTTCGATGGGCTCATCGCGGCGTCGCTTCCTCCGAACCAATCGGTCTCGACGACGCTGAACTTCCCGTCGATCGCGAACATCGGCATCGCCACCACCGCCATCGACAAGTGGGACTTCGAGTTCGACATCGTCCACACCGGTTGGAGCAGGTTCAAGACGCTCCAGGTGAACTTCCTAACCACGCCTGCCGCCAGCATCGTGCGGCCGGAGAACTGGAAGAACTCAAACTCCTACCGCCTGGGGGCCAATCGCGTCGTCAATCAGCATTGGGACGTTCGCTTCGGCCTGCTCTACGACAAGACGCCGCAGCCGACCGACAACGTCAGCCCGCTGCTGCCCGACGCGGACCGTCAGGGTGCGTCCTTCGGTGTGGGCTGGCACAACGGTCCCTGGATGATCGACGCCACCGAGTTCGCGCTCCACTTCAAGAACCGCAGCACCCAGGGCCTCAGCCAGAAAGAAATCAACTTCAACGGGTCGTATCGCACGGATGCAAACCTCGTCGGTCTGAACCTCGGCTACCGGTTCTAGGCGACACAAAGGAGAACCCCACATGACGCGCATCAGAAGCTTCGTTGGTATCGCCTCGGTTGCACTGGCAATCGCGGTCATCGCTGTACCGAGCTTTGCCGCGACCGGCTCGGCCAATTTCAAACAACTCGCCGTCATCGGCGACAGCTACGGCGCCGGCTTCGAGAGCAACTCGCTCAACGAGCATCACACCGTCTTCAGCTGGCCCTCGATCGTGGCCCGCCAGGTCGGTCTGACGCTCTGCACGGTGGGCTCCTCGGCGACGGACAACTGCTTCGCGCAGCCGATCGTCAGCTTCCCCGGCATCGGCCCGGAAATGCAGTTGATGGACATCAGCACCTATCCGCCGGTCATCGCCAACGCGGCCGGGCAGGGAACGCCGCTGAACACGACCTTCGGCCGACCCTTCAACAACGTGGCCATTCCGGGCGCGAACGTCGCCGATACCTTCACCGTGACGGGTACCGACCCCCATCCGACGCGCGGCGTCCAGCAACTCGCGCAGTTCATCCTGCGTGGACCTGTCACCGAGGTCGACTCGGTGCTGGCGCAGAAACCGACCTTCATCCTCATCTGGATCGGCGGTAACGACTTCCTCGGCTCCGCGACCAACGGCACGGTCAACGGACTGACTTCGGTGGCCGACTTCACCACCGCCTACAACACGATGCTGGACAAGCTCAGCGTGTCGGGTGCGGGCATGGTCGTCGGTACGCTGCCGACGAACCCCGGCGCCGTTCCCTTCTTCAACACGGTCCCGACCGTGCTGATCAACCCGGCCACGCGCCAACCGGTTCTCGGACCGACGGGCGCGCCGATCACCCTCGTCGGCCAGGTCGACGGCACCCCGCCGGTCGGCCAGCTCCTGAAAGGCAGCTTCATCACCCTTCCGGGCGGATCGCTCATCGCCCAGGGCTTCGGCATCCCCTCCGCCCTCAAGCCGATCCTCGATCCGACCAACAAGCTCCCCCTCTTCGGCACCCCGCTGCCGGACGCGGTCGTGGTCACGCCGGCCGAGATCGCCACGCTCACCCAGCGGATCGCCGACTACAACGCCGTCATCGTCGCAGCGGCGGCGAAACGCAACATCCCCGTGGCAGACATCAAAGGTCTCTTTGATCACTTTGCCACCGGTCTGAATGCCGGTCCCTTCCACCTGACGAGCGACTACATCACGGGCGGCCTCTTCAGCCTGGACGGCGTTCACCTGAGTGACATCGGCTACACGCTGTTCGCCAACGAGTACATCAAGGCCATCAACGGCGGTTATGGCACGCGCATCCCGCTGGCTTCGGTCGCCACGTTCATGCAGAACAACGACCCGGCCACGAAGATGGCTTCGGGCGCAGCCGCTTACCCGGGAATGATGTGGATCCTCAGCGACGAAGCGTCGAAGAGTCTGATGAACATGTTCGCGATCACGAGCACCGGTCCGGCCGGCCGTCGCCGCGCCAGCCACTAACCTGCATCTCTCACAGTGGATTCGCAGACACTGTAACTTCGAGAGCCTTCTCCCCCGCGCTTCTCAGCGGGGGAGAAGGTG
>DATLWH010000679.1:0-5138 GCA_035576505.1 Thermoanaerobaculia bacterium
TAGCTCGATTAAGACTGGGACGCTGTCGTTGATTCCACGTGCGATGGTCGGTTGGGCGCGGATTTGGACACCAACCTGATGCAAGCACGATATGGCGTCGCACGCTTGTGTAGTAAACTCGGCAGGATGGCTCACGTGGGCAATAATGGCGACTTGCTTGCCAGAACGCCGGCGTATCTGATCGAAGTAGCTCAGAAGTGAAGCATCAGTAAGGCGCACAGGGTCGTAAGCTAAAGCTTTCGTGGCAAATCGCACGATCCGAATTTGGCGATGTGACAGTAACCCGTCAATGAGCGTAACGAGTTCGCGGCTCCGTCTGAAGGAGGCGGGGTCGCCGCCGGTGAAGAGAACATTATCGATCTCGGGATTGGCGTCAATGTATGCGAGGGTATCGAGTAGTTTGCGGTTGTAGCTGAGCTGAACGGTTTTGTCGTGGCGTATTTCCTTCACCTTGTAGCAGAATTGGCAATTGGCGATGCAGAAATCATCAATGTGGAGGAGAAGGGTCTTTTCGTACTTGTGTTGTAGAAATGGATGAGTGCCTTGGCGGACTCGTACGTTTCCGTAAGGATCGAAACGGCCGGTGAATGGCGCGAAGTTATTAGGAGGGACTACTATATTAATTAGGTGTGTGCGATACGGATCACGCAACCGGGCGATCGTTTCGGCGTAGTACTGGGTGACCTTGAAAGGCATGAAGGACTGACGGAGGAGCACTCGACGAGCGGAGGCTTCGCCTTCAGACATTCCGACGATGTTGCAGAAGTCAGCGAAGCCGTCGTCGCCTGACAGAATCTTGACCGAGGATGCAGGCATAGTGACCACTGGTGAGGGCAACGAGCTCCTCCGATTTGATGGACTGTGCGTGGCGAAAGCCGCCACCTCTCATATAGGAGTGTCTTGGCGCGACGTTTCCCTACCCCTGGAGCGGCTCTCCCGTCAGCGCGCGACCGTAGAGCAACACTTGAAGTCGGGGATCGCGCGCGGCGCGTGGTGGTTCCGTCCGTCGACTCTTCCCAGACTGAAACACTCCCGGTGCGGCGGGGTGTACGCCAAGGATTCGATATCTGTGAGCGCATCGGTGTAAAAGGAAGTTCCGTTTTTTCCACTTTTCGTGAGTGGCCTTCGGTGGGCATCTTCGACGTAACCGACTGAGAAAGAAGACGATACACCTTGCAGATGGCGTTGACGGCGGCGCGCCACCGGAAACGTCAACGGAGCACGGTTTCCTTTTGCATCTCGCGTCTGGCTCGCGCGCCTTCGAGGAGTGCTTCGATTGCTGTGAGCCTCTCCTCCTCGGTCATCTCCGGCATGAGCGGCTCGCCCTCTGCGCCCGTGAGTTCCAGCCGCTTCGCGTTCGTGACGTCGAACAGAGCGCGAATCGCCGCGACGGTGACCTGATCCGCAAACGGCGAGTCGATGATTCGAAGCAACTTCAGCGCCCGGCGGGCTCCATCCCGTGCCGAAGCACCGCGAGGGCGCGGCGCGGCGCTTGTGCGGCGAGCCGCTCCGCTGCCGGGAGGTATGCCCGACGAGCGCTGCACGTTCCGTACGTGGCGATCGGAGATCCCGACCGCTACGCCGATCTCAGCCTGTGTTGCGGCACGTGCTCCCCGCAGCTTCTCATTCGTGTTCGTTTTTCGCTCATGTTCACCATACGTGAACGCTAACCATTCGTGAACACACCAGAGGTGTAAAAGAGACCGGCAGGAGCTGGTCGCGAGAAAACAAGATAAGTGTTGGTAGCGCATACGGGATTTGAACCCGTGTTACCGCCGTGAGAGGGCGGCGTCCTGGACCCCTAGACGAATGCGCCGGGATGGTGGGGAGGCGGAAGATACCGTGAGGCAACTCCTGCGGTCAAGGGCGCTTAACCTCGTCCGGTATCCGGACATTCCGACAGGCTCTCGCGGATTCGCGCAGCATGCCGGGCCGACGGCTCCGGCCGCTCCCTCGGACGTACCGCGGCCGTTTCGCGCTCATGACCTTCTCCGGTTGCGGCATCCCGGGGAGACCGAGGGGTTGCGTGGCCGCGTCCGCGGCGAGGGGCAATCAGGCTATCCTCGGCCCTCCTCGGCTTGTAAACGGACGAGCTCCCGGCGCCATCTAACCTACCATTCGTGGAACCTGGGACGCGCTCGGGGTTGAGAGTGGCGGGTGGCAAGCGCTGAACCCCATCGGCGACGTCCGTTTTTGAGGGCAATCGATGAAACTCATGAGGATTGCGGGTCTGTTGCTGGCTGTGGCCGTCAGCGTGCCGGCGGTGCCCACGGCCGAGGCTGCGCTGATACCGAGCGGAGACGGGTTGACCGTCCACGACACCACCCTGCACGTGACGTGGATGGCGAATGCCGACCTGGCGGCTACGACCACCGGGAAGTTGGGGATCGCCAAAATCACTCCGAACGGCTCGATGGATTATCCGACCGCGCTTCAGTGGGTCGCGGCGCTGAACAGCCTGGGCGGAGGCGTCGGCTACCTGGGACACAACACCTGGCAATTGCCGGCCACGCCCGTTACTGATCCGTCGTGCGACGCAACCGGGCCGAATGGTGACTCCTTCGGGAAAGGTTGCATGAACAGCGCGATGGGGTCGCTCTTTTATCAGTCGTTGGGCCTTCTGTTTCCCAACACGGCGGTGCCGATCCCGAACACGACCGTTGGCCCATTCAACAATCTTCAGCCGTATCTCTACTGGTCTGATACGAGCAACGTCGACTCAAGCAAGGGATTTCTCACCTTCTCGTTCAATACCGGATGGGAGGGCTCGAATGTCGACAAACACTATATCTATGCGCTGGCGATGATCCGCGGCAAACTCCCCGGCGTTCCCCCCGCGACAGGCAGCGGACTGCAAGTCAGTGCCGACGGGCAGACCGTTTACGATCCCGGTGCCGATGTAACGTGGCTGGCGAATGCCGATCTCGCCAAAACCGAGACATTCGGCGCACAGTGCGTCAACGGGGATGGCACTCTCTGTATCAATCCTGACGGTTCCATGTCCCACACGACTGCGGAGAACTGGATCAATGGAATGAACGCCGCTCACTACCTCGGACAGTCGAACTGGCAATTGCCACCGACCGCACTAACCGACGCGACGTGCAGCCTTCAGAACTTCGGCTTTGACTGCACAGGAAGTCCGATGGGGCATCTGTTCTACAGCCAGCTCCATCTGAGCCAGGGAACTGCCGCGGTGCCAACGCCGAGTATCAATGTCGGCCCTTTCAGCAACGTTCAACCGTATCTCTACTGGTCCTGTACGGCGGCGCCGGGGAGCCAGGTTCTCTGTCAAAGTACCCCTCCTGCCCCCGGCTTCGGGTGGAGTTTTTCCTTTGGTAATGGCTTTACGGGGACGGATGTGGTGGGCAACGATCTGTATGTGATGGTGTATTACCCTGAACCACAGGAGATCCCTCGCCGCAGAGCGGCACGCCACTAGCCGCACGGCCGGCGGCGTTGATTGCCCAAGGCTCGGCCACCATCTTTCATCAAGTCTTTTCTGTCGCGAGAGGCCCCTGACCGCGGCCCGCAACATAGTGCGAGGGAGCGCTACTGCAAAGGCGCATAGCGACCTCGTACCTCAAACGGACCGCAACCGTCCCCTGCTCACGCTCTTCTCCTGGTACATCGCTTCATCAGCCGCCCGCAGAGTGGCCTCGGAGTCTCCGTTGACGGGAAGGTGGGCGTGGCCGACGGAGAACTTGATGGTTGGTCCATCGGAGCGCTCGAACTTCAAGCGCTCCCTCACGCGCTCCACGCGATCGAGCATCTGCGACGGATCGGCGGATTGGGCGATGACGACGAACTCGTCTCCGGCGTAACGGATCACGTGATCGTCGGGACGGAAACTCGCCTGCAGGACGCGCGCGAATCGTTTGAGACACTCGTCACCCATCTGATGTCCGTAGGCGTCGTTGATCCCCTTGAAATCATTGAGATCGAAAAAGAGGATGGTCGCGCCGGTGTCAAAGACCTTTCGAAAGACCTCGGGGAGCGCGCGCCGGTTCGACAGGCCCGTGAGCGGGTCGCGGTCGACGAGCTCCTGAAGCACTTCCTGCGCGGCGAGCAGATCGACGTTCGACTGCGTGAGCTCCTCCTGAATCGTCCTGTAGAGAATGAGCACGCAGCCGAGGGCGATGACCCATTCCGCACCGGTGTCGAATGACGAATAGGAGGCCACGAAGATGCCGATGGCCGGCTGCGGCAGGCCGGGCGTGGGGACGATTCGCGCCCCGTGCGCGAGCGTCTCGACGACGGCCAGGACCGCGCGAATCGCAAATCCCGCGGTCAACCAGCCGGAGCCCGGAGCCCGCTTCATCACAAGAAGCACCGCGCACGCGCCGAGAATGAGCCCCATGACCGCCGACTGGATGAGGCCAATCCTGTCGATCGTATCCATCGCGAACGCCGCAATGACCGAGTAGGCGATCACACACGCTACGACGGCGCGGCTCACGGCGACGCTCGTCCGCCGGCGCACAAAACGCAACGCGCCGGCGACCAGCAGCACCACGAACATCGTCTTCCAGAAGAAGTAGCTTCCGCGAAGGGCGACGAATGCGAATGGGGAGCTGGGCTGCGCATACCAGAAGATGATCGTCACGCTCAGCGCGGCCAGATTCGCAAGCCAGGCGTACACCCAGGACCGCAACTCCACGCGGTGAACGGACCGCGCCAGCACAACGAAAAAGACGGCGATCATCAGAGCAGACGTGATCTGCGCGGACGTACTCCATCGCCAGAGAAGCAGTTCCATGACCCGAGGTGATTGTACTGAGAATGTCAGCTAAAGGAACCGCCTCAGGACCGGTGCGCCATGAGAACGGCGAGAAGGGCCAGGAGTCCGGGAAGGGCTTGCATATAGATGATGGAGCGCTTGGCGGTGAGGCCGCCGAAGATTCCGGCCACGATCACGCAGCCGAGAAAGAAAAGCCTGATGGCGTAGGCACCGTCGCCGCCGAGAACGCCCCAGATGAGCCCCGCCGCCAGAAAGCCGTTGTAGAGCCCCTGATTGGCCGCCAGGCTGGCCGAGGCCTGGGCCACCTCGGGGGTTTGTCGAAAGGTTCGCAGGCCGAACGGCTTGGTCCAGAGGAACATCTCGAGAACGAGAAAGGCCAGGTGCAGCAACGCCACAA
>DATLWH010000680.1:0-2775 GCA_035576505.1 Thermoanaerobaculia bacterium
ATCCAGCACATCAACGTCGGCGTGGCCACGCTGCTCAACTACACGGCACCGATCTGGGCGGGCATGTTCTCGATGCTCTTCATCGGCGAGCGGTTCAGCGCCCGCGTCCTGATCCCGATGCCGATCGCTCTGGCAGGCGTCTTCCTCGTCGTTCACGCGCACGCCGCGCCCGGCGACATCCTCGGCTTCGGGCGCTGGGAGCTTGCCGGCGTGTTCTCGGCCGTTGCATCCGGCGCGGCCGTCACGGCCATCCGCGTGGCGCGCCGCGGCGAGAATTCGTGGTCGGTCTACGCCAGCTTCTGCCTGCTGGGCATGTTTGTCTCCATGCCGCTCGGCATCTCGCAATGGAAAACGCCGCAGGGCAACGAATGGATCTCCCTGGCCGCCACGGCAGTGCTGGCCATGGGGGCACAACTGCTGATGACCTTCAGCCTCCGCTGGGTCGATGCTGTGACCGTCGGTGTGATCTCTCAGCTGGCCGTCCTCGTGTCGATGGGCCTCGGTCTCTTCCTGCTCGGCGACCGCATCACCCTGACCGCCGCCATCGGCAGCGCCCTCTGCATCGGCGGCGTCGCCGGCGTGACCTACGTGACGTCGCTGGCGAAGCCCTCTCTTGCTGCTGACGAGCTCCTGCCTGAGTCGTGAGCGGCTTCAGGCTTTGCGGGCTAACGCAGCGACTCCGTCATCTTGACCACTTCGGCCTCCATCTCGGGGCCGAACTCCGCTTTGATCTCGCAGATCCAGCCGTACAGGAGCTCGTTGAGAACCTTGTGGATGACGGCGGAGTGGTCGCGTGAGCCGGAGGCGATGACGTTGTTGAAAAGCTGGTCGAAATCGATGCGTGCCTCGTTCACCAGATTCATGCCCGACAGGTATGGCGTCGTCTCCGCGGCCAGGTGAAGAACGAGACGGTCCATGAAGTCGTAGATGTGATCGCCGATCTTCTGGAAGACGAGGCCGAAGATGGTCTCGTACATCCGGTTGTAGCGCTCGACCGCTCCTTCCAGCTCGTACTCGTTCTCCGCGGCGGCGCGCTGCTCGCTGACCGCGCTTCCCTCCGCCTCCGTGATCAGGTTCACGCTGAGCAGAGCCCACAACGTCCGGCAGGTGACGAAGTTCGAGAGGTAGCTGCGCGAGCAGATCTCCTCGATCGTTCCGGGCTCCGCGACGAGACTGAGCACATGGCTCTCCTCATCGGTCAGCTCGAGCGCATACGTTCGCATGTCGGCGCCGGACACCTGCTGCAGAATGCGGTCGAAGCGCGCCAGCCCCCGCGTGATCAGCGACCAGAACTCGATGCCGTGAACCCCGTCGAGGATGAGACGCTCGGTGTTGAGCGGCAGGGCGATGATCTCGGGCGGGAACTCACTCTCGCTCGTGAATTCGATCGTGTAACTGCCGGTGCGGAGGCCGATGGAGTTGAGGACGACCGCGCAGGCCTGACGCTCCACCGCGCGCAGCAGCCCGTCCGATTGCAGATACCCGAGCTCGCACAGAAGCGCGCCGATACGGCGGGCCACGACCAGACGCTCCATGGCGTGGTTGTACTGGTGAAGCGTCAGCTCCCCGCCGCGCAGCAGCACCTCGCCAAGCCCCATGTCCGGATCGGAGCTCGACGCGAAGATGATCTTTCCCTCGTTGAAGTAGATGGCATCGTTGCGGCCGATCGCTTCAAGCGACACGATGCCGGTCTCGCCGCTGCGAACGAGCGACCGGAAAAGATCGGGAACCGTCGTCTCCGCCAGCGTCCCCTGGATACTCAGGCCGTCAGACATGGGCAGATCTTATATTGCGCGGCCACCCTCACGCGTATGCGAAGCGCACTTGATATGATCGCCCTCCGACTTTTGCCACGAGGAGTGTCACCGTGCCCAGCTTTCCCGGCGTTGATTACATGGATATCGATTCGCTCTTCTCCGAGGAAGAGCTCATGGTCCGTCAGACCGTCCGCGACTTCGTCGATGACGAAGTGATCCCCATCATCGAAGAGGCGAACCGAAAGGAGAAGATGCCGATGCATCTGATCCCGAAGATGGCGGAGATGGGCCTCTTCGGCCCGACCATCAAGGAGTACGACCTTCCCGGCCTGAACAATGTCGCCTACGGCCTGATCATGCAGGAACTGGAGCGCGGCGACTCCGGCCTGCGCTCCTTTGCCTCCGTGCAATCGGGGCTGGTGATGTATCCGATCTACACCTACGGATCCAAAGAACAGCGCGATTACTGGATCCCCAAGCTGGCTGCCGGCCATAAGATCGGCTGCTTCGGCCTGACCGAGCCCGACTTCGGCTCGAACCCCGGCGGCATGCGTACCTACGCGCGAAAGGACGGCGATTCGTGGGTGCTGAACGGCGCCAAGGCCTGGATCACCAACGGCTCGATCGCCGACGTTGCCGTGGTCTGGGCCAAGCACGACGGCGTCATCCGCGGGTTCCTCGTCGAAAAGGACACCCCAGGCTTCTCCACCGCCTACCACATGGGCAAGTTCTCACTGCGGGCCTCGGTCACCTCGCAACTCTTCTTCTCCGACTGCCGCATCCCCGCCGAGAACGTGCTCCCGGAGACGCATGGAATCAAGTACCCGCTAGGGTGCCTGACGCAAGCTCGTTACGGCATCGCCTGGGGGGCGCTCGGCGCCGCCATGTCGGTCTACGAGACGGCGCGCACCTACGCGAAGTCGCGCATCCAGTTCGGAGGCCAGCCGATCGCTTCGCACCAGCTCGTGCAGAACAAGCTGGCCTGGATGATCACCGAGATCACCAAGGGCCAGCTCCT
>DATLWH010000681.1:0-4510 GCA_035576505.1 Thermoanaerobaculia bacterium
ATGCGTCGAGTTGCGAGAGCGACCAGGAGGGGATGCGTTTTCTCAAGGCGCTGCCGAAGGGGACGATCGACGCCTACTTCGGCGGTCATACCCATTCGCAGATGCACCACTACATCAACGGCATCGCGGCGCTGCAGCCATCACCCTTCGGACGCGAGATCGCCATCCTGGACATGACGATCGACCCCGTGAAGCACGGCGTGGCCAGGACGGAGATGGCCCCTCTGACGATGGTCTGCGCGCAGGTTTACGAGCACACCGAGACCTGCGATCCGAAGAAAGCGCCGGCCGGGGCGACGCTCGTTCCGCGAACGTTCGAGGGGCATGTCGTGGCCGAGGTGCCACGCATCAGCGAGGCGCTCAAGCCGTATCTCGAGCAGGTCGCGGCGAAAAAGAAGCAGGAGCTCGGCATCCGCACCACCGACCGCTTCAAGCGCGCCTACTCCCGCGAGTCGGCGCTCGGCGATCTGCTGACCGACGCCATGCGCGCGAACATGAAGACCGACATCGCCTTTCTCAACTCCGGCGGAATCCGCACCGATCTGCCGGCCGGGCCGCTCGTCTACGGGAACATGTTCGACGTCTCTCCGTTCGACAACTTTCCGGCCATCGTGACGATGACGGGCGCGCAGGTACGGCAGACGTTGCAGATCGCATCCATCGGCGGCGGCCGCGGAATCCTGCAGACGAGCGGGCTGCGCTACACATTCGACGACGCGCGCGATACCGATAAGCCGCCGGCGCAGCGGAATCGCCTGACCGAGGTCACGCTGGCAAACGGGCAGCCGCTCGACCCCGCCGCGTCGTATCGCGTGGCCATGGTCGACTTTCTCGTCACCGGCGGCGAAGGGCTCGACCCGGTGATGAAACAGATTCCCGCCGAGCGCATCAAGGTCGACTACACCCGCCCAATCCGCGAGCTGCTGATCGACGCGCTGAAAGCGATGCCGCAGCCGTTGGCCCCAAAGTTGGATGGGCGGATTGTCGTGTTGAATCCAGTGGGAAGCGGGGAATAGTTCCACTCCGTATCACAACCATGACAACCATCATCCTTTTTGGCGGCCGCAGCGACGAGCGCCATGTCTCCGTTGCCTCGGCGCAGAACATCGTGCGGGCATTGGACAGACCCAGCAACCCAGCAAACCAGCAACCCAGCAACCTCACCTGGTTCTGGGCGCCGAACGGCGCTGTGGTCGACGTGCATTCCGACGAGCTCCTGGCTCATACCGAGCCGTTCACGAATGACTTTCAACCATCGCGGCCGGCGATCTGGCCCGATCTGGAAATGGCGCTCGATACGTTGCCGGTCGACGATCCCGTCTTTCTGCTGGCACTGCATGGCGGTGAAGGGGAGGACGGGACGGTGCAGCGGATGATGGAAGCGCGTGGCATCCGCTTCACCGGCTCCGGCTCGGACGCGAGCGCTGCCGCGTTCGACAAGGGACGGGCCAAGGCCATCGTGAAGGATCTCGTGCGCATCGCGGAGTCTCGTGTAGTCGAGGATGCAAGCGGCCTCGATGGCGCGGTCGCCGCGATGCTGCAGCGTTACGAGAAGATCGTTCTCAAGCCGCTCGCCGGCGGCTCGTCGCGAGGTCTTTTCTTCGTCGACCGCGCCACCCACCTCGGCGCGATCATCACCGCTATCTGCAAGCTAAACGTTCCCTACATCGTCGAGCAGTTCATCTCCGGACGCGAATTGACAGTTGGCGTGGTCGATGGTGACGACGGACCCTTCGCCCTGCCGGTGATCGAGATCGAGACCGATCCGGGCTTCTCCTTCGACTACGAAGGGAAGTATCTCGGCAAGGGCGCACGCGAGATCTGTCCAGCCAGGATTCCCGACGTGATGCGCGACGAGGCCCAGGCGATGGCACTCGCCGCGCACGTCACTCTCCGCTGCGAAGGCTACTCGCGCAGCGACCTGATCGCCGCCGGGGACGGCGCCTTCTTCCTCGAGCTGAACACACTGCCCGGCCTCACCGCCAGCTCGCTGGTTCCGCAGGAACTGCACGAGGCAGGAATCGACTTTCGTGATTTCCTCAAGCGGCAGATCGCGCTTGCTAGGCGGTGAGTAGATTAGTAATTAGTGGATTAGTAGATCAGTCGATCTCGTAGTCGGACTGCCCTCCAATCTACTAGTCCACTAATCTACTAAAGCCGCAGGTACGGTTCGGCCGGAGAACCTGACCCACGCACGTTTGCGTGACTTTTTCACGACCCGGTCGCGCCTTTTGCTACGATCTCGCCCGGTTCACCAACCGAAAGGAGTTTCAATGCGCAAGTTCATTGCGATTTGTCTTTTTCTCATTCCCGCGGCGCTGCCGCTGGCGGCGCAGCAGGCCGCGCCGGCCCTCAATCTGCCGCGGTTGTCGCAGCACCAGGTCGTGACGCAGACGGTCGGGCTCACCGACATCAAGATCGACTACAGCCGTCCGGCCGTGAAGGAACGCGTCATCTGGGGCGGTCTCGTTCCGTATGATCAGGTCTGGCGCACCGGCGCGAATGAGGCCACGCAGATCTCGTTCAGCGACGACGTGACCATCAACGGTCAGGCTCTCCCGAAAGGGACGTACAGCCTGCACACGATTCCGGGGAAGGATTCGTGGATCATCGCATTCAACAAGGTCGCCAAGCAGTGGGGATCCTTCACCTACGACGCCGCACAGGACGCGCTGCGAGTAACGGTGAAACCGGAGAAGGCGCCGTTCATGGAGTTGATGGAGTTCGACTTCCCGCAGGTGACGGGCGACGACGCCGTGGTGGCCATCCGCTGGGAGAACGTCTCGGTGCCGTTCACCGTCGGTGCCGGTACGACCGCGAAGGTGATGGCGGCGGCGAGCGCCGCGGTCTCCGGCGCGGCCGCGACGGACTGGCAGACGCCCTACCGCGCCGCGTCGTACGCCTTCGACGCCAACGATAGCGCCACCGCCACCAAGTGGCTCGATCAGTCGGTCAAGTCGAAGCAGACGATCTCGAATCTCTATCTCAAGTCGCGCATCCAGGCCAAGAGCGGCGACAAGGCCGGTGCCATCGCCACTGCCGACGCCGCGCTCAAGCTGGCCGGTCCAAAGGACAAGGAACTGGCCGGCGAGATTCAGAAGTCGATCGACGAGTGGAAGAGGTGAGTGCGCGTTAGGGGGTCGGGAGTCGGGAGTCGGGTGTCGGAGAGAGAGCTCTAGCCTACTTCCGACGCTCCGACCCCCCCGACCCCCGTCACGCTCTGATGTCCTTCGTTCCGACACTCGACACTCAACGGCAGAGCGAGAGTTCTAGCCGACTTCCGACGCTCCGACTCCCGACCCCCGACTCCCGACACCCGTCGGGATCGCATGAATCACCAACGCAGCCACCACCCCCACCACACATCCGACCACGTTCCACCACAGCCAGGCCATGTCGGTAGCGATCGCGCACCAGACCACGGCGGCTTCCCCGATCACGGCGCCGAGGAAGGCGGCGGTGCCGCTGACGCGCTTCGTGTAGAAGGCCAGGAGGAAGATGGCCAGGATCGTTCCGTAGAAGAGCGAGCCGAGCTTGTTGACCGCTTCGATCAGTGATCCCAGGCGGTTTGCGAATTCCGCGAAGCCGATGGCGAAGAGCCCCCAGCCGATTGTGACCAGCTTCGAGAGGCGGACGCACTCCGCGTCGGTCGCGTGCGGCTTGCCGAGGCGGCGGAAGATGTCGACGACGGTCGTGGAGGCGAGGGAGTTGAGGCCGGACGACGTCGCCGACATCGCCGCGCAGAAGATTGCCGCCAGCACGAGGCCGACCAGTCCGGCCGGCAGAAAATCCATCACGAAGGTCAGGAAGATGTAGTTCGTGTCGCTGTTGTCGGCGCCCGGCTGCGTACGGCCGATGAGATCCGCGGCCGCGGCGCGGGTGGCGGTCTCGCGCGTCTGCACCTCGCGCAACACGGTGGTGGCTGCGGTGGCCCCGGCGTCGTCATGCGTCCGCATGGCCGCGAGCAGGGTTTGCACGTCGGCCCGCTTCTCGACGAATTGCTGGTTGTGCCGCTTTTCGAGACGGTTGTAGTCGGCGGCGTATTGACTCCGCGCCACCCGGGCGCGCTGGACGGTGTTGAAGAACAGCGGTGGCGCGATGAACTGGTAGAAGACGAAGACCATGGCCCCGACGAAGAGGATGAAGAACTGCATCGGCACTTTGACCATGCCGTTGATGAGCAGGCCCAGGCGGCTTTCGGTGACCGAGGCGCCGGTCAGATAACGCTGCACCTGCGACTGGTCCGTCCCGAAGTACGAAAGAGCCAGGAAGGCGCCGCCGATGAGGCCCGACCAGAAGTTGTAGGGCGTCTTCAAATCGAACTTGAAATCGATGGCGTTGAGGCGTCCCATGCGGCCGGCCACGCGAAACGCTTCGACGAGCGTCACGTCATGCGGGAGCGAGTGGATGGCGATCGCCAGCGCCACGGCCATGCCGCCCAGGGCGATGAAGAGCTGGTGAACCTGCGTACGGCTGACCGCCTTGGTCCCGCCGGTGGCGGTGTAGAGCA
>DATLWH010000682.1:0-3408 GCA_035576505.1 Thermoanaerobaculia bacterium
CCGTCGCGTCACCTTCACTCTTCACCCTTCACTCTTCACTCTTCTTTTCATCGCCTGCGCCACAACGACGACCCCTCCTCCGCCCCGCGTCCCGCAGTGGACCACGGTGCCGGCGGCAGTGCTCGAATCGCTCTGCTCGGAGTTTCGCGATGAGGGAATCTCGACAGTGACGACGATCAACGTCGTGAGAACCGCGCAGCCGAGTCTGATCACGCCGTACTCGATGCAGGCGTTGGCAAACTCGTCCTTCTACCACGGCTCACTGGACTCTGCTCACGCCGCCGCCAACGCCACCGCCGGTGCGGCCGAGTTGCCGATCACCCTCCCGTCCGGTTGCGCATGGCGCGGCATCGCGCCGAAGAGCGGATCCCGTTACATCGACACGATGACGCTGGAGATCTCGCCGCCGATCGCCAATCCGTTCGACCGAAACGCCGCCGGCCTCTTCGCCCGAATGGCGTTAGCCGATGAGTCGCCTACCTGGTACTGGCTCCCGCTCGTCGCCCGCGGCGGCACCTGGGCCGCAGGGCGGTTGACGACGCTGCCGTATCGGCAGTGAGTCATCTACAACTCGTAGATTCTTCGGGCCGCAGGGATGTATCGTTGGAATAGGCCGTCGTGGCAGAAGCCCGGCGGCTTTTGCATTTCCGGCAACTCCCACGAAAGGTGCACATGGGCGACGAAACGACGAGGCATCCCATCACGAAGCAGCCGGTGGTCTATCGAATCGAGGGGATGGACCGTGTGACGGTCCGGCGTGACGTCGAATACCGCCGGACCAGCGCAGGTGCTCTGACGCTGGACCTCTACGATCCGCCTGATGCGAAGCCTGAAGAGCTTCTTCCCGCGGTTATCTTCATCACGGGATTTACCGATGCGGGATTTCAATCGCGGCTCGGATGCATGCAGAAGGAGATGGCTTCGTACATTTCCTGGGCGCGATTGACCGCTGCCTCGGGGCTGGTGGCGATCACCTACACGAACGGCGAGCCGGCGTCTGACGCTCTCGCCGTGCTCCGATACGTGCGGCAGAATGCCCGATCGCTGGGAATCGACGGAGATGCGATCGGCGTGTGGGCCTGCTCCGGAAACGTTCCAACGGCCCTGTCCATACTCATGCAGGAGCCGTCGCGGTGCGCGGTCCTTTGCTATGGCTTCATGCTCGACCTCGACGGCAGCACGGGTATCGCCGACGCGCAGAAGCAATGGGGTTTCGCCAACCCCTCAGCAGGAAAGTCCGTCGATGACCTTCCCCACGATCTGCCGCTCCTCATCGTGAGAGCGGGGAAGGACGAATTCCCTCACCTGAATGAGATGATCGATCGGTTCACCGCCAAAGCGCTGGCGCGCAATCTGCCGGTCACGCTCGTGAATCACGCCTCCGGTCCTCATTCGTTCGATCTGTTCGATGACAGCGAAAGGTCGCGTGAGATTGTCCGGCAAGTGCTGGCGTTCATGCGCGCACGTCTGCTTGCTGGCGGATAGCGAACGTCACATCAAGCCGCGCCACGCTTTCGGAGCTCCTCGCGGATTACGCGTCGGATCGTCTTCTCGAGTGGAACGGCACGGTTCTCCACGTGCTCTCGGAGAGCGGTGTTGATCATCGTCTGGTAGTTTCCACCGCCGGCGGCGTTGACCTGCTCACGAAACCACTCCAGGACGTCATCATCGATCCGGATGGTGATGCGGGATTTCCCTTTCGGGGTCGGCACCACAGGACCGCGTTTTCCTTTTGAAAAGTCGCTGGTGTTGCTCATCGTCGTTTCCTCTCATAAACCGCCCGTTGCGGTGCGTTTGCTTTGCGAGCAGAAATCAGTCGAATCCGCTCACCGCGGTGCGAGTACGCCACGACGAGCACTCGACCGAGAGCGTCTGTGCCAAGCGTCTTGAATCGTTCTTCGTACCCTGCCGGATCGGGGATCGTGATCGCTCGCTCATCCTCGAGAACAGCCACTGCATCAGCAAAATGAACGCCGTGCTTCCGGTAATTTGAAGCACCTTTTACCGGATCCCACTCATAATCGGCCACGGTCGCAATGATATGCACAAACGTATGCACACGCAACCGTGGCTGGTGGGTTTATCCCATCCCCTCCATCCCCCCGATCCACATCCCCTCGTCGACCTGATTGAGCACGATTCCTCCCGGCAGCCGGCGGCACCTCGGTGCGTTTCCATCAAGTGATAATCGTGCGCAGAAACCGCAGCCCGAGGATCGTCCGCGTTCCGTGCCATGTGAAAAGGTGTCCGGGAAACGGACCGACGACGCGTGGGCCTTCGATTTCCGCAGCGTCAGCGGAGGTGAAGGGGTACGGCTCATCGGGGAGAAAGACGATGTCAGGCTTGTATTCGAGCACTTCTTCGAGCGACAGAGACGGATAGCGTTCGCGATCGTGCAACACATTGCGGCCGCCGATGGATTCGACGAGGTTCGAGACGTACGTGTCACCACCGCACCACATCCATGGTTTCTTCCAGATCGGAACAGCGAAGGTGAACGCGGCAGTGACTCCGCGCTCATGAGTCAGCTCAATGTTCAGCTCCACGTTCAGCTCGTCCGCGCGGTCCATGCGGCCATGAATGGCACCGAGCGTGCGGATGAGCTCCGCGACATCATCGACCGTCTTCGGCTCGGTGACGAATACCGGCGCGAATGATTCGATCCGCTTCGCGTGCCGCTCCAGGTTCTCCTCGAGGTTCACGTAGACGAGGTCGGGGGCGAGCGCGCGGATCGCATCGATGCGCGGGTTCTTCGTGCCGCCGACGCGCGGACGGTCGAGATCTTCGGGGAAGATGCAGAAGTCGGTGATGCCGATAACGGCATCGCCGGCACCGAGGTCGAAAAGAGTCTCCGTCAGCGAAGGAACGAGCGAAACCACGCGGGTTGGCGGCGTGGAGAAGTCGAAGGTGCGGCCGAGAATATCTTTCAGATTGGCCTCACCGCAGCGTGATCGTCGCTTTCCGCGCTCCATGCCCGAACGTTTCGCCGAAGAAGTCTCCCTCCGTCCACTGCGGCCGCCTGGGCGCGTTGGCAACGGCGCGCACGAGCCCCAGATTCGTCTGCGCGTACCGCGCCCCCGAGGCGAAGTCGAATCTCTGCGAGAGATCATCGTGCGGTGAGTGATAGATCGTCCGCAACCAGTCGCGCGTCATCTTCGCGCCGTCGACCGCGGGGTCTGTGCTCTTGTTGCCCGGCTTGAGGTGGATGGCCGGGATGCCTGCCCTCACGAACGAGTACTGGTCGCTTCGTATGAAGCGCACCTCCTCGGGATACGGATCGGGACTGACGTCGAAGCCTGCCGTGCGCGCCGCGGCCCCGGCCATCGCCCCGAGGGATGAATGCTCGCCTCCCAGCGGCACGAGGTCGGCGACCGGGTAGATCATCAGAAACATGTCCATGTTGATGTC
>DATLWH010000683.1:0-8158 GCA_035576505.1 Thermoanaerobaculia bacterium
CCGGAGGCTGATGGGCGGCGGGGTTGCCGACGGGGAAGGTGCCTTGCATGCTCAAATGCCCGGGACTGCAGGTGGTAATCGTGCAGTAGTAAAGGTACGTCCCCTCGGTGACCACATCGATCGTTTTCACGATCTCGGCGACGTCGGGAGTGACGGTCAGGTCGAGGAGGATGACGCCGTCCGGATCGACGACCCGGAAACCGTGGGTGGTGTCATGGCCGCTGACGTGGAACGTGACCGAGTCGCCCGGCTTGAGCGTGCCCTGGACGATGGCCGGCGAAATGGTGATCGTGGACGAGCGCTCGGTCACCGTGAAGTTGTTGCCCGTGGGCGTTGTGACCACCACGCCCGTGTCTTCGGCGGCAGGGATGTAGGTGGGATCGGTCGTTCCGTTGTCGATGACCGAGCCGTAAGCGACGATCGGCTGGTCGGAGCTGTAGCTCAGCCAGGCGTCAGTCAAGTCGGCACTCCCGACCGAATCTGTATAGCCTGCCAGACCACCCGGAGCGATGACCCCAAACGGCTGCATGACGATCGTCTTCGCGTTCCCGACCGGCGCGTTGTTCTTGTCGTAAAGATGCCAAGTCACGTTCGCAACCACAGGGTTTGGATTCGCGGCGCCGACGTTTGTTCTGAATGCGCCGGCGGCCTGAAGTTGGATGATGACGCCTTTGGTCTTGGCGGTCGTCACGTCGACCCCAGCGACAAATTGGCCTAGCGTACCGCCGCTCGTGACGGCGAAGATTTTCTGTGTGGCGATGAAGTCGTCATCGGACTTGAGGCGGATCGCGCCGAGGCCGCTGCTGTGGAAGAGGGAAGTCACAACATCGTCGTAGATAACCTGCTGCCGCTTCAGCACAGTGATCGGAGCAAGCGGCTGCACGGCGGAGTTGTCGACGTTGCCCACGGGCAGGTAGTAGGCCTGAATCTGAATGTCCTTCGTCGTCGAAGGATTGAAGATGCGCGCGTTCGTTTTGAAGCTTCCGTTTGCGGTGGTGCCGCCGATGCTGAGCCAGATCTCCTTCGCCGAGGCGATGCTGGCAAAAAGCGAGAACACGATGAGCGTGAGAAGACGTAAACGCATTGAGGGAACCTCCGTACGAATGCGATTTTACATGGTAGCCTTTGCAAAACTGAGGCCGTGGCGAAGACGTAACGGAACTGTTTACAACCAGCGGACGGAACAGCAATTTGAATCGAAAGTTCGGAAAAACGATGATTGAGGCCCCTGCCGGACGAGAAACCGCCGATGCGCGGGTTGCCAATAGAATCCCAGCCGTGACCGCTTACCCCCTCGAGCCGGACGCTGCCGAAATGCACCGCCTGGTCGATGAGGCGATGAAGCGCGTGGTGGCGCACATCGAGTCGCTGCCCTCCCAGCCGGCCTCGAATGTGGAGGGAGCAACCGATTTCGCGCGGACGCTGATCGAGCCGTTGCCGCGGCACGGCCAGCCGTACGAGCAGATCCTCGACTTTCTCTTCGATGAGGCGATCCCGCGCTCGTTCAACGCCCCTGGTCCCGGCTACCTGGCCTTCATCCCAGGGGGCGGAATCTTTCACGCGGCCGTAGCCGACCTGATCGCCGATGCCGTGAACCGCTACGTCGGAGTCTGCGCGGCGGCGCCGGCGCTGGTGCAACTCGAGACCAACGTCGTTCGCTGGTTCTGCGAGATCGTCGGATTCGGGCAGGGAAGCGGCGGCGTTCTGACGAGCGGCGGCTCTCTGGCGAATCTCACGGCGATCATCGCGGCGCGCCGCTCGCTCCTCGGCGATGATTTTCTCCGCGCCACGCTCTATTGCGGCGACCAGACGCATCATGCGTTTCAGAAGGCGGCCATCCTGGCCGGCTTCCCGGCGGCGAACATCCGCGAGATTCCAAGCGACGGGATGTTCCGCGTACGCCTCGATTTGCTCGCTGACGCCATCGCGCACGACCGCGCCAACGGTTACAGGCCGTTCATGCTTTGCGGCAGCGCCGGGACGACGGCCACCGGCGCGGTCGACGACCTGGCCGCGCTCGGCCGCCTGGCACGGCAGGAGTCGCTGTGGTTCCATGTCGACGGCGCGTACGGCGCATTCTTCATGCTGACGGAACGTGGCCGCACGGCCATGGACGGCATCCGCGAGGCCGACTCGGTCATCCTCGATCCGCACAAGACGCTCTTTCTCCCTTTCGGAACCGGCGCCCTCATCATGCGCGACGCGAATGCGCTTCGCCGCGCCTACAGCATGCACGCCGACTACCTTCCGGGGTTTCAGGAGGGGACCGGGCTGATCGACTTCTGCGAGCTCTCACCGGAGCTCTCACGCGATTTCCGCGGCCTGCGCGCCTGGCTGCCGCTCAAGCTCTTCGGCATCGAGCCGTTTCGCGAGCAGCTCGAGGAAAAGCTCGATCTGGCCGCGTGGGCGGCCGCGGAGCTGCGTACGATCGAAGGCATCGAAATCGTGGCCGAGCCGCAGCTTTCGATCGTCGCTTTCCGGCTCGTACGGCCAGGCGCGGATCTCGATGCACTCAATCGCGATTTCATCGCCCGCATCAACGCCCGGCAGCGTGTAATGCTCACCGGCGCCGTCGCCGACGGCCGATTCGTGATCCGCATCTGCATCGTGTCGCATCGGACGCACATGGATCGGATGCGGATGTGCCTGGAGGACATTCGCGCGGCAGCGGCCGAACGATAAGGTCGCCGCATCGGACTCTCCAGTCCGACAGCAAGCCGCGAGACCCCGCCACCGCGCGACCGCGAAACCGCTACTTCGGCCGCACGATCGCGTTGATCGCCGCCAGAACTTTCAGCGCACGTTTCGATGTCCCGCCGGTCGTCAGCTCGGACGGACCGTCGGTCATGAGCGCTTTCTGGCCGTGCTTCTGCCACCAGCGTCCGACGTAGAGAAGGTCACCGACTTTGCCGATGACGAGCTCTCCCGACGAGGCACGTCCGGTCTGGCGCAATTCGACGACGAGGAGATCGCCATCCTCGATGCCTTGTTCGCGCATCTTGTCGCCGCGGGCGCGGAAGACGACTTCGCCTTTCTCGACGACGGAGGGAGGAAGCGGCGAGGTCTCGCCGGAGAGCTCGACGACCGCTTCACCCTGGCGAATCTCCCCCGCGATCGGGATGCCCGCCGGACCTCCCTTGTCGGCCAGCGCGCCGCCAGCCCGCCGCCGGCGGCGGATGTCGAGAATCTGCGGAGGCATCTTCGGAAAGTGCGCCACGAGTCCGCCCCCGGGCCTCTGACCGTTGCCGTGGTTGAGAAGCGTCTCGGCGTGCGCCAGGCGCGACTGCGCTCGAAACGCATCGGCATGTGCCTCGCGAATGGTGTCGGCGAGAAGGGGCATGTTGACCGGGCTCGACGCCGATGCCGGCGTCTGGAGCGTCAGCTCGCCAAGGTCGATCTCCACGAGGTCGAGGACCGAGGCCACCTTGCGGAGAACATTGATGGAAACGTTGGCCCCTTTTTCGAGCGCGGCGAGGTGGCGCCGGCTCACGCCGGCAAGGCGGGCCAGATGGGCTTGCGTGAAGCCTCGCTTGACCCTGGTGGCGCGTACGGTTTCTCCTAGCATGGGCAAATAGTAACCTATAAGTTACTACCTTTCGGCAATGTTCGCAACTCACGACCGTTGCCCGTTCGCGGCCTCGAGGGCTTGCACACCCCTCAAATCGCCGGCCGCGACGGGCGCGAAACCCCTCGAATGCCGACACAGACTCGCCTAAGGGGTGACGAAAGCACGCCTTTCACCCCCTGCCAGCCAAAAAATAGTTCACACGGCAAAAAGGAACATGGGGTGATGATTGCTCAGGAACGAAGTCACGAAGGCAGGATTTTGCGCTTCACATGTCAAAACTGATGGGTTTTCACTCTCCCACTCCGCCCCTATAGATTGACACACATCATGCATCGGCATAAGATGCACTATATTGCACATGCCGACACGACTCGAGCAGTACCTGAAAAGCCGCGGGATCAAACCGGCACACCTCGCTCGCGAATCGGGGTATAGCCGCCAGCACCTCTTGCGGATCCGAATGGGACGGATGGAACCGACTCGCCGCTGCATCGCCGCCATCGTCGCCGCTTGCCGGCGTCTGGCGCACGAGCCGGTACGGGCCAACGACCTGTTCGATCTGGAAGAAGAGGAGCACTAGGCCGGCACAGCCGGTGCGGGATCCTGCCTGCTGCGCTACCCGGCGTAGACGCTCCGATCGCAGCCAGTCAAGACACGAATCGGAGGCAAGGAACTTCGCACTTCCAAGGGCGCTCTACATGGAGGAGAGTCGAATGTTGAATGTTGAATGGACGCGGCAAGAGGTCCGAGTCATTCAACATTCACCACTCAACATTCAACATTGAACCTTTCACCCCATCAATCCCCGATCGGCGGCCCCGGCGGCACCTCTGGCAGTTTCGGCTGCGTCCGCGGCTGATCGGGGCGCTCCAGGAAGCGTGCGATGTCGTCGCGAAGCGCGTGACGATGCGCGAGCTCCGCATCATCGTGGATGCCGGCATCGCTCAAGCTCACCGCGAACCGCCGCAGCCCTTCGCTGGCCTCGGCACGCACCTGCGGGTCGGCGTCGCGATTCGCGGCCAGATCCATGAGGCGGGTCGCTGCCAGACGTGCGGTGGCCCTGACGATCGCGCCGCGGTACCCCGCTTCGCGGCGCGTGACTGCGGCGACGATGTCGCGCACGACTTCGTTGAAGCCGGGATTTGCGGCGTCTTCGGCGTGAAACTGCACCAGCCGCGCGGCACGGCGCGCATCGAGCAGCGCGGCCAGCGTGATGTCGGCAGATGCCATCGCCGCGCTGACCGGATCGAAGGCGGGCGTGGTGCGATGCTCGAACAGCTCCGTGTTGCTGTTGACGTCGACGTTGCCGCGCGGCGGAATCAGCCCAAGGATGCGGGGCGGAATCTCGAGGAACGAAGGATCGAGCGTCGAGAGAACGGCGGTGAGAGCATCGCGCTGCGCGGCAGCCGGGAGAATGCGGCGCGTCGGCGTCGGCACCAATCCGCCCTCTTCCTTCACGCTGTAGGTGTAATCGAGTCCGCCGATCGACTTTGCGGCCGCTTCGAGCTGATAGCGGTGATGAAGATAGAGCGGCACGAGCATCTCTTCGAGCTCCGCCAGCGGCGTTCCGACAGGAATGTTGCGCAGACCGAACTGCGACAAGGCAATACGCCGCACTTCGATCTCATGGCGCAGCATCTCGACGTTGTTGCCCGGGCTATCCCACACCGACGCCTGCGCGTGCGCGGCGCTCACGGGACGCGACTCCGGATCGGTGATGAAGAGCGGCGCCTCGCGGACGATGCGATCGAGCTCCCGCTCTTCGCTCGCTCCCGGTGCGAACTGCGCGTACGCATACCGAATGACCCACTTGTCGTACGAGCCGATGCCTTTGGCATAGGCGTCCGAGAGGTCGAGCTTCCCATCGGTGATCTTCACATACGGCGCGGGATAGTCCATGACCGACGCCCGGCCGTCGCTCGACGCGGCCATGTTGTGATCGAGACCGAGCGTGTGGCCGGTCTCGTGTGCGGCGAGCTGGCGGATTCGCGCCAGCGCCAACAGGGAGGGGGATGTAGCGGGATCGAGGCCGGAGAGCGCGCGATCGTGCAGCTCATCGAACTGCGGCACCAGTCCCTCGGCAATCAGCACATCCGTGCGGATGCGCAGCGATCCGAGCGTGACATTCCCTTTGAGGATCTCCCCCGTACGCGGATCGATCACCGCCGCGCCATACGACCAGCCTCGCTGCGCGCGATGGACCCAGTTGATCATGTTGTACCGGAGGTCCATCGGGTCGGCGTCGGGGGGAAGCACCTTGACCTGAAAGGCATTGCGGAATCCGGCGGCTTCGAATGCGGCGCTCCACCAGGAGGCGCCTTCCAACAGAGCGCTGCGGATCGGCTCCGGCGCACCGGCATCGACGTAGTAGACGATCGGCTCGACCGGCTCGGAGACCGCGGCGTTCGGATCCTTCTTCACCAAACGATGCCGGGCGATCCATTGCTTCTCGATCGGCCCCGTGAACGGGCTGGCGTAATCGAAGAAGTCGATGCTGAAGACGCCGACGCGCGGATCGGCACGCCGCGGCGTATAGCCGGGCGGCGGCAGAGCGACGAGGGAGTGATGTTCGCGCACGGTGACGCTGTCGGGGATCGGAGTGACGCCGCTGACGAACGGGCCCGGCCGATCGCTCGTCTGAAACGTCAACACGGCCTCCACCTCGGTGTTGCGCGGGAAGGCCTTCGTGCGCGGCAGGTAGATGGCGCTGCGGTTCTTGTCGAGGGTGTAACTCCCCTGCTGCGTGGCGCGCAAGGTACGGATCACGCCTTGCTGATCACTGAGAAAAAAGTCGGTGGCATCGACGAGGACGGAGGTCGCGTCGCTCGCTTCGACCTTGAATGACCACATCACCGACCGGGCGAAGGAATCGGCGACCGCCCGCCGTTCCGCCTCGTCGTTGCTGAGCGCGCGGAAACGATAGTTGACGGCCGTCATCAACACCTTGGGGCCGATGCGGTCGAAGGTGATGATGTGCGTCTGCCCGAGAATGCCCCGATCGAGACCGATCTGATTCGATCCGACACCGGCCGGCAGAGATGATTGGTAGAGCAACTCTTCGCCGAAGCGGGAGATCTGCATGAAGAGCTTGCCGTTCTCCGCGTCCCAGTAAAGCGGGACGTACCCGTCGATCTTCTGCAGCTTCGCGGTCTTCGATTCGATCGTGGTCTTATCGGGGATCACGGCGGCCGCGGGCACCGGCGTGACCGACTCTTTGATCGGCGGCACCGAGGTCGTCGTGCAAGCGGCGAGCAGAACGAGCGAAGCGGCGAATCGTTTCATGCGCGCGATTCTACTTGCGCGCGATGACCTCGACACCCTTCATGTACGGCTGCAACGCCTCCGGCACGCGCACCGACCCATCCTCGTTCTGGTAGTTCTCGAGGATCGCCACCAGCGTCCGGCCGATGGCTAGGCCGGAGCCGTTCAGGGTGTGAACGTAGCCGGTCTTCTTGTCCGCGGTGCGGTAGCGGATGTTGGCGCGCCGCGCCTGAAAGTCGAGGAAGTTCGAGCAGGAGCTGATCTCGCGATACGTCTCCTGCCCCGGCAGCCACACTTCCAGGTCGTAGGTCTTTGAGGCCGTGAATCCCATGTCTCCCGTGGAAAGCGTCACGACCCGATAGTGCAGCCCCAAGGCCTGCAGCACTGCCTCGGCGTCGGCGGTGAGTTTCTCGTGTTCGGCCCACGATGTCTCCGGGGTCGTGAACTTCACGATCTCGACCTTCTCGAACTGGTGCTGCCGGATCAGGCCCCGCGTATCTTTGCCGTACGATCCCGCCTCGCTGCGGAAGCATGGCGAATAGGCGGCGTACGAGATCGGCAGCATCGCTCCATCGAGGATCTCGTCGCGATGCAGATTGGTGACCGGGACCTCGGCTGTCGGTATCAGGTAGTAGTCGCGATCCGTCAGTTTGAAGAGATCCTCTTCGAACTTCGGCAACTGTCCCGTACCGCGCAGCGAGTCGGCGTTGACGATGAACGGCGGGACGACCTCCACGTAGTTCTGCCGCTCGTGCAGGTCGAGCATGAAGTTGATGAGCGCGCGGTTGAGTTTGGCCCCAGCGCCGGAAAGGATGGAGAAACGGGCGCCGGTGATCTTCGAGGCGCGGTCGAAGTCGAGGATGCCGAGCCCTTCGCCGATATCCCAGTGCGCCTTCGGCGCGAAGGAGAACGCCGGCTTCTCGCCCCACGCCCGCTCGAGGCGGTTATGCGTTTCGTCGGGACCCACAGGAACGGATTCGTGCGGGACGTTGGGGAAGTAGAGCTCGACCTTGCGAAGGTCGGCTTCGATTCCGGCCAGACGTTCGTCGAGCTGTTTGATGTCTTCGCCGACGCGCTTCATGGCGCTGATCAGCTCCGGGGCTTCCTGGTTGTTCTTCTTGAGTTTGGCGATCTCCTGCGAGGCGGCGTTGCGTTGCGCCTTGAGCGCTTCGACCTGGGCGATCGTCCGGCGGCGGTCGGCCTCGAGGTCGAGGAAACGCTCGAGATCGACGGTGGCACCGCGGTTCTTCAGAGCGGTGCGATAGGTGTCCGCGTGTTCGCGGAGGTATTCGCGGGAAAGCATGGCGGGGGATTCTAGCCCGCATTTCT
>DATLWH010000684.1:0-2292 GCA_035576505.1 Thermoanaerobaculia bacterium
GACGGCGTTGCGCTCCTTCTTCAGCGCCCGGATCTCCTCGTGCAGCGCTTCGAACTCCCGGACATCCTCTTGCGTGTACTCGTACGTCTGTACGCGGCTCAGTTCTTCGAAAAGGGTCGACATGTTGGCGCGAACTGTAACGGATTCGGGACCATTCCGGGGGGAGTCTTATCCGCAGATGACGCAGATGAACGCAGATAAAACACGAAGGATGAAAGTCGAAGGATGAAGGAGGAAGAGCAACTGATTCATCCTTCATCCTTCTGACTTCATCCTTGAGCCTTCTTATCTGCGTTCATCTGCGTCATCTGCGGATAAGCTTTTGCGCCCGAGCCCGGATCTTCTCGTAGAACCCCCGCGCCGCTTCGCTGCAGCGAACCTCCCCCGTCCGGACCGGGCGGCGGAGCGACAGTCCTTCCATCGTCTGGCAACGGCTCAGTGCCACGTAAACCTGCCCCTCCGCGAAGGCGCCGCGGGCAAGATCGACGAGTACGCGCGCCAGCGTCAGCCCCTGCGCCTTGTGGATCGTCACCGCCCAGGCGGGCATGAGCGGGAATTGGATGAAGGTGCCGACGACCTCTTCGACGATCGTCTTCGTCTTCTCGTCCAGGGAGTAACGGATGTCCTGCCAATCGATCGGCTCCACGTCGTGCGTCGCCCCGTCATCGAGCCGGACGCCGATGCGGCCGTCATGGAGCGAGGTCAGCACACCGATCGTCCCGTTCACCCAGCGCCGCTCCGGGTAGTCGTTGCGGACGAACATCACCTGTGCGTCGCGCTTGAGAACCAGTTGCTTCGGCGCCGGCAGACGATCGTCGCCGGCCTTGATGAATGTTCCCTCGCAGACCGCCTCGTACGTGCGCGGCTTGCCAGGGAGCGCGGCCAGCCGCGCCTCGTTCTCCTCGGCGGCGGCCTTTCGCGTCGGCACGAGGATCAGATGCTGCCCCGTGAGCACGCGCCCGACGCACGATTCGTTCAACCGCCCGACCGCTTGGGCCGTGCCGACGCCATCGCGTAGGCAAGCCAGGAGAGCGGCGAAGGAGGCGTCGCGCTGCCGGTAGACGATCTCCAGCTCGACCGGAAAGAACTTGAGTCCTCGGAGGCAGTGTGCCGAAAAGAAATGCGGCGTCGGGTATCGCTGCATGATCGACTCCTCGTCGCGCGGTGTGACCACCGGCGGCAACTGAAAGAGATCGCCCACCAGGACCATCTGCACGCCACCGAACGGCAGGGCCGACTTGCGGTTCAGGCGGAGGAAGGCATCGACCCCGTCCAGCACGTCGGCGCGCACCATCGAAATCTCGTCGATGACGAGCATCTGCAGCGCCTGGATGAACGCGAGGGCGTCCTCTTCTTTCGCTTCGTATACATCCTCCGGCATCACCGGCCGGAGCGGAAGGTGACAGAAGGAGTGGATGGTCTGGCCGCCGGCGTTGAGCGCCGCGACGCCGGTCGGCGCGAGAACGATCGATTGCTTCGTCGAAAAGCGGGTCCGCAGCTCGCGGATGAAGGTCGACTTCCCCGTCCCCGCCCCGCCGGTAACGAAGACGATCTGCCGTCCCGAGGCCACCGCGTCGAACGCCGCCTGCAACTGTGCATTGATCTCGATGGGATGACGGGCAGGTTTCTTCGCCAGCTTGCGTCCGGTAACTCGTGGCTTATCGGGAGGGCGCGATTTCTTCGCCGGCGGGGCGGTCTCGCGCCACCGCTCGTGTTCCCGGTTCCTCGGTCGATGCGACTCAACCCTCGGCTTCTTCGGCGTCGGCTCCTTTATGAGTGCCGCCACCTTCACCGCCAGGGCGTGCCACTCATTGCGAAGGCTCCAGTCGTACCCCTGCGGATCGAGCATCTCGTAGAGCCGCCGCACATGCTTCACGCGATCGCGAGCCTCCCGGTGCCTCGGCAGCCGCCCCATCGCCTCATCCACCCACTCGATCAGATCATCGAGAGTCATCGTCGGGCACGATGATATCGGGAGGCGACGGAGCCCGAGGCACGCTCTGCAGTCTTACTCTCGATAGCCCTCCCCGGGAACCGCGAGCCAGCCCTGAGCGAAGCCGAAGGGTCCCGCCCGCCGCTCCGCGTATCATGCGGACGACTACACGATGCTCAGCGTGGGAGCTGGGACTGGGCGGACGTTGCGGAAATCATCGGCGACTAATGCAAGGGTATGAAATCGAACAGCTTCTCACCCGCGAGCTCAGTGGCGGCGAGAAGCTCCTTTGGTCGGGTCGCCCTCGCCAAGGACTTATGTTTCGCGCCAGCGATACTCTGTTCATCCCATTCAGTCTG
>DATLWH010000685.1:0-5029 GCA_035576505.1 Thermoanaerobaculia bacterium
CCTCCGTCGTCATCGCACGACAGCGGATCGCATGAATCGCACAACGACGGAGGACACGGGAAGAAGGATTAGGCCCTCGTTACAGCCCGGTGGGCGTTGGTTGCCCAAGGCTCGATCGACCGGGGCGTGAGTGAGCACACTGCCCGCAAAACCTCCTAGGAAACCGCGGGCAGGACGTTCACTGCGCCCCTGTTGGTTTAGCCTCGGTCAACCCAACGCTGCCTGCGTGCCGGCCGCGTATCGGTCCTTCCGCTACAATCCGCCGGAATGTCCGTTGCCCTCTTCTTTGCCCTCTATTGTCTCGAAGCGGGGCTCTTCTTCATCGTCGTGCCATGGACTCGCGTCTGGAGTATGAACCCGCTCCTGCACGCCACGCCGATGTTGCTGTTGTTGTCCGTGAACCCGTTTGTCCGCGGTTTCATCTCCGGCTTCGGAGTGGTCCATCTCATCATCGGAGTGAAAGACGTGATGCGCATCGCCTCCGCGCGGCGGGATGGGCAGGCGGATTGACGTGAGCACCCGCCGCAGGAGCGTCCTCTACTACGTTGCTCCGCTGATCCTGAGCGCTGTCTTTTTCGGCATTCTGGTACTGCTGAACTACTACGCCAGGGATCTCCACGCATACCGGGACGTTCGCCTCGTTCTATTCGGCAAGGAAGATGGTCGACTGCAATTCCTGGCTTGGGTCGCGCTGATCATCTTTGTCGTGCGCGTCGTCGATGCCTTCATCTTCGATGTGGTCATGTCGAGGAAGCGCAATGCTCCGGAGTTGCTGCGTCAGATCGTCGCCATCGTTCTCTATCTGCTGCTGTTAGCCAGCGCCCTGAAATTCGTTTTCGATTATGACGTCAAGGCCGCGCTTACCGGGGGGGCCGTTCTCGCCGCGGTCATCGGTCTCGCTCTGCAGGACACGCTGGGGAACCTGTTCAGCGGCATCGCTCTGCACGGGGAAGGTGCGTTTGACGTCGGCGATGTGGTCCACTCCGGTGACTACATCGGCGTCGTGGAGAGCGTGAGTTGGCGGGCTGCGCGCATGCGTGGCTTCAGTAACCAGATCATCGTGCTTCCCAACTCGGTCATCGCCCGGGAGCGGCTGGAGGTCTTTCCGCGCGGCCAGCTGAACGCCCGCGTGCTGCAGTTGGGCATCGACTACAACGTCCCGCCGGCGTCGGTGATCAGTATCGTCAGTCAGGCGGCTGGACATGTCGAAGGCGTCGCTCGGGAGCTGCCCTGCTTCGCGCGGGTGGCTTCGTTCGCCGACTCGTCCGTCATCTACGAGATCAAGTACCACACGCGCGACTACGCCCATCGCGACCGTATCGATGCCGATATCCGCAAGGCGGTCTGGTACGCGCTGCATCGCAACAAGATCGCCTTTGCCACACCGGTGCGCGCGTTTCAAACGTATACGCCTCCCGAGGTGGGACACGGGATATCGGCAGACGACGTCCTGGCGCGTCTTCAGGACGTCGACATCCTTACGCCTCTGTCGGAAGATGCACATCAGACGATCGCCGCGGCCACGCGCGTCCACTTTTACTCGAAAGGGGAGACGATCCTCCGCCACGGAGCGGCCGGAGAGTCCATGTTCGTGGTCCACGCCGGCACGGCCTCGGTACGCCTGCCGGACGACTCGGAGCAAGGCTGGCACGAGGTGGCGCAGCTCGGCCCCGAGACACTCTTCGGCGAGATGGCGCTTCTCACCGGCGAGACGCGGACAGCCGACGTCGTGGCGCTGACCGATGTGACGGCGCTCGAGATCGGGAAAGACTCCCTCCAGCCAATCCTCTCCAACCACCCCGATCTTGTCGAGGCGATCACGGCGAAAATCCTCCAGCGGAAGGGCCATCTGGACGCCATCCGCAGCGGTGAGCCCGAGGAGCAGAGGTCGATCGTGTCGAGGGTGAGGGCGTGGTTCGGACTGTGAGGGATCGTCGAGCCGTTCGACGGAATCGACAATTGCCGATAAGGTGGTGACGTGGCGCTTTCGTCTGCCGACATTAGAACAGCCTTCGAGGCGCTATCGAAAGAGTTTGTACACGACCGCGAGCGCGCGGAGATTGTCGTTGTCGGCGGAGCGGCGGTGGTGCTCCTCTTTGGATCACGTGAAACAACCAAAGACGTGGACGCCTGCTTTCTCACGCCGGATGCTTCGCATATTCGGGCCGCCGCAGCCCGCGTAGCCCAACGTCTCGACCTGCCAGACGATTGGCTTAACGACGGCGCGAAAGGATTTCTGGTTGGCGTGACGCGAGGAGCGGTTCTGTACGAATCGCAATTCCTGATTGTGCGTGCCGCGTCAATCGCGCAGTTGCTGGCTATGAAGCTCGCCGCCTGGCGCGATGCTGTTGATCGTGATGATGCAAGACTGCTGCTCTCCAGAATGCAGGGATCCGCCGCGGACGTTTGGGATCTCGTGAAGCCGTTGGTTCCGTACCATCAGATCGACAAAGCGTGGTACGCGTTCCAGGATTTGTGGGAGGCAATTCATGGAGCTTCGTGATCTCGTCCATTCCATTCTGACCGGAGACTTGCTGGCCGCGCGTCAATGGGTGGCCGATGCGCACCGTTCCCGGCTTCGGTGGGAGGGTGTGGGCCGGCCGGCCGGCCTCGACGAACGGGAGATGACCGTGGCGGCAGCCATCGTGGAACTATTGGCGGAAAGGGCTGGAGTGGTGGCGCCATCGTGGACTCTTTCGATTGGGGCGCAGAGAGAGCCCCTATTCCTCGACCCGGGGATTCAGGAGATGCCGAGGACGCTCGCGCACGCGATGACGGATGGTCCCGAGCCGCTTCGCAGACGCAATCTGTTCGCCTCGCCCGACTTCCTGGATGTGAGGTAGGAAGCAGGCCTACCCATGAAGCGCCTCCTCATCGTCGAAGACAAAGAGTCGCTTGCGCTGATGCTGCGCGAGACGGTGGAGTCAGAGGGGCTCGACGCCGACCTTGCGCGCGACGGTCACGAGGCTGTTCGGAAGCTGGCTTCGGGACAGCGCTACTTCGCCGTCCTTACCGATCTGCGCATGCCCGGAGCGGACGGGATTGCCGTACTGCGGCAGGTGAAAGAGAGCGATCCCGATTGTCCGGTGATCGTCATGACCGCCTTCGCTACGATCGAGAACGCGGTCGAGGCCATGAAGCTCGGCGCCTACGACTTCGTGCAGAAGCCGGTCGACGTCGATCATCTGCTCCTGCTATTGCGGCGGTGCCGCGAGAATCGAGAGTTGCGCTACGAGAACATCCTGCTCAAGGACGAGTTCCGTCAGCGCTACCGGTTGCCGGCCATCGTCGGGGAGTCGCCGCGCATCGTCGAGGTATCGAATGCCATCCAGCGCGTCGCTCCGACCGACTCGACCGTACTGCTGCAGGGTGAGTCGGGGACGGGGAAGGAACTCTTCGCCCGAGCGATCCATCAGCTCTCGCCCCGCCGCGACCGGCCCTTCGTGGCCATCAACTGCGCGGCCATTCCGGAGACGCTCATCGAGAACGAACTGTTCGGGCATGAGAAGGGCTCCTTTACCGGTGCCACCGGAAGGCAGCTCGGCAAGTTCGAGCTGGCGGACAGCGGAACGATTTTCCTAGACGAGATCGGCGAGCTCGGACTCGGCGTGCAGTCGAAGATCCTGCGCGTGATCCAGGAGCGGCGCTTTGACCGGATCGGCGGGTCGTCGACGCAGGAGGTCGATGTGCGCATCATCTGCGCCACGAACCGTGGCCTCGCCGACGAGGTGAAGGCGGGACGCTTCCGCGAAGATCTCTTCTTCCGGATCAACGTCTTCCCCGTGACCGTGCCGCCGCTGCGGGCGCGGTGGGAGGACATCGGCGCTCTGAGCGATTTCTTCCTTCAGAAGTTCGCGCGCGAGCTGAAAAAACCGTCGCTGTCCATCTCCCCCGAGGCGCGCGCGGCACTTCACGCGTACGACTGGCCGGGCAATATCCGCGAGCTGGAGAACTGCATCGAACGGGCGGCCATCCTCTGCGACCGAGCGACGATCGAGCGCCGCGACCTCCACCTCGGCGATGCCTCGACCGATGCCGTCCGCGATGCGCTCGATCTCTCCGGCACGCTGGCCGAAGCGGTAGAGCGTGCCACCAGAGTCGTCGAACGCCTGAAGATCACCGACGTGCTCGCACGCACGAGTACCCGCGCGGAGGCGGCTGAAGCCCTGGGCATCTCCGTTCGAACGCTCGCGGCGAAGATGAAAGAGCACGGCATCGAGGAATCGTGATGGCGGACCGCATCCCCACCGCCCGCGACGTCATCGATCACCTGAACGAACGCTTCGCCGCGCGCGGTTTGCCGTATCGCATCGACGAGATCGCCGTGCTGCCCTATGTTTCTCCGATGTGGCTCGCCAACTGGTCGGTCCCGCAGCTCGCTGATGCGCATGATCGCGAGGCCATCGACGAAGAGATCGCCGAGGCTCGCTGGAAGTGGCCGCAGGTGTTGGATGAAGAGTGGGAAGCGAATCCTCCAACCGCTACCTGAACATCAACGCGCTCCTACTGGATGCGGGTGCCGCTGTTGGTGTCTGTGGCGAGTTGTCCGCTCGAGTCTCGGCGCGCGTAGACGACGTAGGTTTGGCCAGTGACGAAACGGAACGCGCAGTCGTTATTTCCGGTTCCGGCCCAAACGGTCATTCTCTCGTCCGCCCGGCCTTTGAGAACATTTGATACCCGGAGACCCACACGATTTCCCTCATGTGGCGGCCACGGCAGACGCCACCAGCCGAACGAACCGCCGTGTGACCGGGGGAACATCTCGACGGATTCCACCTGACCAACAACGACGACGTCCGCTGCGTCCATCTTTTGCTGTGCCGTAAGAACCCATACATCACAAGCGAGCGTGGAGCGGCAGGCGAGGAGAACAACCAGAGCGAGAAGTAGTCGGCGCATGCCTGATCTACGCTCCCATGAAACGTATGGTTACTTCGCCGCCACCTTCTTCGCCTCGGTGGCCGCTCCGATCGTCTCGGCCTTGACGAGCGACGCACTCGTGCCGGGGGTGAACGCGGTCAGCAGGTCG
>DATLWH010000686.1:0-3213 GCA_035576505.1 Thermoanaerobaculia bacterium
AGTTTTTTACGGCGTGCTCACCAGCGGTAATTCGATAAAGCTCGTCTGGCCGGGGGCGTGGTAGATCCGCTGCGTCGCCTTTTTGTAGTCACCGGGTTTGGCCCAGAAGATGTTCGGGACGAAGGTCTGCGGATTGCGGTCGTACAGCGGGAACCAGCTCGACTGGACCTGGACCATGATCCTGTGTCCTGGCAGGAAGACGTGATTGGCCGTGGGTAACGCCCAACGATAGAGAAGCGGTGTATCGGGCGAGATCGCCTTTGCCGTTTCCAGGCTCTCGCGATAGCGGCCGCGGAAAATGTCGGCCGAGATCATGAGTTGATAGCCCCCCATCTCCGGCTGGCCTGCCACCTCGTCGGGGTAGACATCGATGAGCTTCACTACCCAGTCGGAGTCCGTGCCGCTCGTCGAGGCGACGAGATTCGCCACCGGCTTGCCGCTGATCTTCACCGGCGCGGTCAGAACGTCCGATACGAACACCAGCACATCCGGGCGGCCTGATGCCTCGCGCTGATCGTCCACGAGCCAGCGTGCCCAGCCCGCCCCCTTTTCATCAATGGGACGAGCGCGGAACGGCACAGGCTTGGCGGGATCGGACACATACTCGTCGAACGAAGCGCCGCCGACCTGAGGCACCGTGAAGCCGGCCTTGAGACCCGCGCCGAGGTAAAGCGGCGTCGATCGAACCGTGCAGCCGGTGACGCAGCCGGCAGGCCACGACGGGAGACGGCGCCACGTATTCGTGCCGGTCTCGAAGGCCGTGACCGGCGCGATGTCGGCCTTCGGCGCGTCGTCTTTGAGAAAGTGATCGAGGAAGGGGAGGAGGATCTCGCGCCGGAACGTGAGCGCGGTATCGCTTCCGAATCGCAGGGGACCCAGCGTGCTTCCTTCGCGGATCTCCTGGCCGTGATGCCACGGCCCCATGACCAGAAAGACCTTGTCGTTGTCGCGATCCTTCGGTTTGATCGCTTTGTAGACGGCCATGGCGCCGTAGATGTCTTCCTGATCCCAGAGGCTATGGACGAGCATCACCGGCACGCTCAGCGGCTGCGCGGCGAGCACGCGATCGACTGCCTGCTCCCGCCAGAAGGCGTCGTACGACGGATGCTCGAGCAGCTTTCTCCAGAAACCGACCTGTTCGAGACCGCGCAGCCGCCCGAGCTCACCGGCCGATCCGGCCTCCATGAACATGTCGTAATCGTCGAAGTGGCTCGTCCACCATTTGGCGTCGCCCTTTCGCGTCCCCTCCTGTTCGTAGATGTAAGACATGCCCTGCTCGCGAAATGCGCCGTTGTGGAACCAGTCGTCGCCCATCCAGCCGTCGACCATCGGGTTCATCGGCACGGACACTTTCAGCGCGGGATGCGGATTGACCAGAGCCATCAGCGGCAGGAATCCGTCGTAGGAGATGCCCAGGATTCCCACCTTTCCGTTGCTTTCGGGGACATTCTTCACCAGCCAGTCGATGGTGTCGTACGTGTCGGTGGCGTGATCGACCGGAGTCGGGTTCAGCGACCCGTGCAGCGGACGGTTCATCACGTAGTCGCCCTCGGAACCGTGTTTCCCGCGCACGTCCTGGATCACGCGAATGTAGCCCCCCTCGACGATGACATCGGTGGCGTTGTCGTAGCCGAAGAGGTTCGGCCCGAGGTGTGCGCTGTTGGCGTGGCTCGTCAGACCGTCGGCGTCGTAGGGTGTGCGCGTGAGTAGGATGGGCGCGCGTTTCGCGCCGCGCGGAACGAGGATGACCGTGTGCAGCTTGACGCCGTCGCGCATCGGGATCATGACCTCTCGCCGGACGTGGTCGAAGCTGTCGTTCGCCGGCACGAGTCTGGCCGGCGTCTCACTCGGAAACTCGGGGTACTTTGCCGCGGGCGGCGTCTGGGCCATGAGACCCGGTGCGGCCATCGCGGCAAGAAGTATCGGGAGCGAGAGGTACATGCGCATGCGTGCGATTAGCCTCATAGCAGTCGTTTCCTCGCGGGCATTCTAAACGTGCCACGCCATCCTTCCGGTTTCCAAACGCCGGTAAGGTGTGTCCAACCATGCGGTTCCCGTTTCGCGGTACGGTTGTTTTCGCCGGCAGGCGCGGAGGTTGACATGCGGCTCACAGCGACGGCTGCTCTTCTTCTCACATTCCTCGGGATCGCGCCGGCATTTGCCGGACAACACGCCGCGCTACCGACGCTGACGGTGCCGGAAGGAGACGATGGCACCGCGGCGCTCGCGCTCGAGTCGGTCGAGATCCACGTTCTCCTCCGCGGTCACCTTGCCCGCACGACCTACGACCTCACCTATCGCAACCACACGGACCGCCAGCTCGACGGCGACTTCGCCTTTCCCCTCCCGCCCGATGCCGAGGTCAGCGACCTCGGGTTGTACTTTGGAGACCGGCTGCGGCACGCCGTCGCCGTCGAGCGGGTAATGGCCCGCAGCGTTTACGAGGCCACCGTTCATCGCCGCGTCGACCCGGCGCTCGCCGAGTGGACCGCCTCGTCGCGCGCGTTTCACTTCCGCGTCTATCCGATTCCCCGCTCGGGCGTGAAGGTCGTACACATCGCCTACGATCAGGAGCTGACCTCGAATCCGTACGAGCTCGATCTTCGATACGGAGCGACGGTGGCCCGTTTCGCGCTGAGCATCGAAAGCGACTCGCGGATCGAGAGCGAGGGGCTGGAACTGGCGCGCTCCGGCGACCGCTGGTCGCTGCAGCGAACCGACTTTCGTCTCGACGGCGTGATCCATGCCGTGTCCGACAACCGGGAGACAGCGCTCGCCGCCAGGTCTCTGACCGATGGGAACTGGTACGCCTCAGCGGCAATCAACGTCCGGCCGGCCGCCCGGGCGGTGGCACCAACGGAGCACATGACCATTCTTTACGACGTATCCTCGAGCGCCGTGAAGCGCGACGACGGGAAGGTCCGCGACTACCTCAGGCAATTGCTCGAGCGTCAACAGGTGAAATCGGTGAGCGTTGTGCCGTTTCACATCGTCGTCGAATCCGCACAGGAGACCGACCCGGCAGGATTGGAGCAGACGCTGGCCGCGATCCCCTTGGCTGGCGCGACCAACCTCGTGGCGCTGCTCGAGAAACTGCCGGCCCTGGCCGCGTCGCTGCCCGCGGACTCGCGCATCGTGCTCGTTACCGATGGCATCAACACGATCGGTGACTCCGCGCGGCTGGCTCGTGCCGTCCAGCGGGTGGCCACGCTG
>DATLWH010000687.1:0-2020 GCA_035576505.1 Thermoanaerobaculia bacterium
CTGGGACAAGATCCTGCCCGGATTCCAGCACAACTTCGATCAGCACATCAATGACGGCGACGACGTCGGCGCATACGACTACGGCTCGATCATGCACTACCCGCGCGACGCCTTCTCGACCGACGGCTCGGACACGATCACGCCGACACAGGCGGGCGCGCAAATCGGTCAACGCATTGCACTCAGTGCCGGCGACATCGCGGCGGCCGCGACGCTCTGCCCCGCACCCGTGAAGTCCCCGTTCAAAGACTTCGTGACGAAAAAGGAGCAGATCAAGGACATCAAGCTCGACACGAAAAAAGAGCTCGTCACCGATACAAAGAAAGAGATCATTTTCGACACGAAGAAGGAGATCGTCGAGACGCTCAAGGAGGGATCCTCCGATCCGATCAAGACGAGCGATTCGCTCAATCCCAGTCCGTTTACCACATTGCCCGCCACCAGGACGAGTTTCGGCGGTTCGCTGCCATTCGCCGTGGCCACGCCGCATCAGGCGCCGGGTGCCATGGGAAATCAGGACACCGCGGACATGATTGGGCAGCTCGACGGACAACTCCAGGCGCTCGCTGACGCGCTGGCTGAAGCGGAAGCACATCGGCAGATGCTGCAGCAGCAGTATGACGAGACCGCAGCCTTGCTGAAGCAGGTTCTCGACGCGGGCGATCAATGATCGTCGTCATTTCCCATCCCAAGGATCCGCACGCCGCGCACGTGCTGGATCTGTTGCGTGCCGACGGCAAGGAAACGTTGCTCCTCGACCTTTCCGATCTTCCCGATCGAGCGAGCCTGACGATCGACTACGACCATGGCCACGCGCAGCAACTCCGTTATCGCTTCGGCGAGATCGACGTCGATCTCGCCGAGGCCCGATCGGTGTGGTGGCGCCGTCCGCAGGCGCCTCTGCCTGCCGGCGTGACGGATTTCGACGTTCGCGCATTCACACTCAACGAGTGGCAGGAAGCACTCGGCGGACTGTGGCAGTTGGTCGATGCTCCATGGATGAACCCTCCTGCGCACGACGAGGTCGCGGCACGAAAAGCTCTGCAACTCAAGGTCGCTTCGCAACTCGGGCTGCGCACTCCGAGAACGCTGATCACCTCCGATCCTGGCGCGGCCCGGGCATTCGTAGCCGAGCTCGGCGTAGGACAGGTCATCTTCAAGACCTTCTCGTGCACGCATGCGATCTGGCGAGAGACGCGACTGGTGCGCAATGCGGAGCTCGACATGCTCGATCGCGTTCGACTGGCGCCGGTAATCTTTCAGGAGTTCATCCCCGCCGCGGCAGATCTGCGCATCACCATCGTCGGCGAGAAGATCTTTCCAGCCTCGATCGTCGCCAGGGGAACAGACTACGAAATCGATTTCCGGATGTCCCTCGGGCAGGCTCGCACGGAGCCTTGCACGCTTCCCGCGGGAATCGAGGAGCGGCTGCTGCAACTGATGCAGAGGCTCAGCATCGTCTACGGGGCGATCGACTTGCGCCGTACGCCCGCCGGCGATTACGTCTTCCTCGAGGTCAACACGGCCGGAGAGTTTCTCTTCATCGAAGAACGAACAGGACAGCCGATCGGGCGCGCTGTCGCTGACTGGCTGATCAGACCTTTTTCACAGTCACCGTCAGTGAAGGGTGTGACCCGCTGGGAACGGGATATGACTGCATCGTGATGAAATCGCCCTTGCTCACACGACCATCCTGATCGACGTCGACGTGTGCCCACACCGTCATCCGTTCCGCGGTCGTCGCCACATCCACGTCGATCGTCGCCAACGCGGCGCCGTCTGAGCTCGCGACGGACCCGCGATGCTCGCCGAGAACGCGCGCCGGGGCATCGGCGAGCGATGTGTCCTGTACCTGAACGATCACCGGCGCCTTCGCAGGCGGCCGCGCCTCGCTCGAGGCACGGATCTCAACGGTCACGATCACGGCCCGGATTGTATCCCGCATGACGAGGGCTGATGCGATGTCAGCGCGGGAGGGGTGAAACCCGGAAGGAAGACGCGACGCGTCGCCCGATCGATT
>DATLWH010000688.1:0-2503 GCA_035576505.1 Thermoanaerobaculia bacterium
GAGCTCCGCCACGGAGAACGGGGCGCTCTTGAGCCCCATCACGACGTTGACCGGCTTGCTCACCGCCGCGCACACCGCCCGAATATCCTCGGCCCTGGTGAGACCCGGCGCGTAGAGACAATCGGCCCCGACATCTTCGAACGCCTGCAGGCGGCGGATGGTGTCGTCCAGATCAGGGCGGCCGTGCAGGTAGTTCTCGGCCCTTGCCACGAACACGAATGGGAAGGGAAGCGCGCGGGCCGCCTCGGCAGCGGCGGCAACGCGCTCGATCGCGTGCTGGAAGTCGTAGATCGGCTGGCTGGGATCGCCGGTCGAGTCTTCGATCGATCCACCGACCAGCCCTGCCGCCTCGCCGGCGAGGCGAATCGTCTCAGCGGCTGCCTCGGGTGAGTGGCCGAAACCATTCTCGAGATCGGCCGCCACCGGCAGGTCGGTGGCATCGACGACCGCTTTGGCATTGGCGAGCGTCTCCTCGCGGGTCACGGCGCCCGTGCCGTCTCGCTTTCCAAGCGTGAAGGCCAGAGCAGCGCTCGTGGTGGTCAGAGCCTCGAAGCCCAGCGCGGTCAGCATGCGGGCCGTGCCCACGTCCCATGGATTCGGGATGACAAACGCACCCGCGCGGGCGTGCAGGGCCTGGAATCTCTCACCTTTCTCGCGTTGGCTGACAGGCATGATTCACTCGCTTTCAGGGGGCCTCGGAGGTCAGAAACTCCCGCAACGGCCGCTGCCACACCGCCGCCCAGGTGTGCGTGCCGTGCCCGTGCGTGGCCTCGCTCGTCGGGATCAGCAGGTAGTGGCCGCGCCTCACCCGTTTGATGGCCGGCTCCAGGATGCCCAGCTCCGGCGGATTGATGAAATCGTCGGCGGAATTGATGGCCAGCAGAGGCGCGGTGATGCGCTCGAGCTGCGAGGAGGGGTCGTAGTTGCGCGACGACTCGATGGCGTAGAGGAGATCGTCGGCGTCGGTGGCGGCCACACGCGCCTTCATCTGGTCCGTGATCCAATGATCCGCGTCGTCGCGCGAGGGCGCCGATTTCTGCCATTGCAGTGGCGCGCTGCCGACGATGAGGAGGATCTGCACCGCGGCGGTGACGTCGTTGTGCTGCAGGTCGTCGATCATCATCTTCCGCCAGATACGGTTGCGCCCCGCGATCTGCGCCGGCGCGCTCGCCAGCGGCACGAGAGCGTCCATGGCATCCGGCCAGCGCTCACCCCACATCCACGTGTGCATCCCCCCCATCGACGTCCCCATGACCAGGTACAGATGGTTGATGCCGAGGCCGTCGGCCAGGAGGCGATGCTGCAGGTCGATCATGTCGTCGTAGTCGTAGTGCGGAAACTTCGCGCGCAGCCCGTCGCTCGGCTTGCTCGACTTCCCGTGGCCGACGTTGTCGGGGATGACGATGAAGTAGCGGCTGGCGTCCAGCACGCCGCCCGGCGAGAAGAGGACGCCGGCGAAGCGGTCGTTGAGAAACTGCTGCAGCGACCCTCCCGTCCCGTGCAGCACCAGCACCGCATTCGTCCCATGCTCGCTCTTCCGCAGCGTTCCCACCGTGGCGTAGTGGATGCGCACCTCGGGCAGCACCTCCCCGCTCCGAAAGTGAAAGTCCTTGACGACGAAGTCCGCCTCGACAGCCTTGGGTGCCTGGGCCTGGGCGGTGAGGGCGACGAGAAGGAGGGCGAGGGCGGTGATGGATCGCATAGGGGAGAAGTGTAGCGCCGGATTTCCATGACCGCGGAGCCGGGGATCGAGGATGGGCATGGTCGGATCGAGAGTACCGACTCTCGGATCGAAGGTCCGGACTCTCACGTCCGAGAATACCGACTCTCAGATCGAGAGTCCGGACTCTCAAATCGAGGGTCCGTACTCTCAAATCGAGGGTCCGTACTCTCGAATCGAGGGTCCGTACTCTCAAGTCGAGGGTCCGGACTCTCAAATCGAGGGTCCGGACTCTCAGATCGAGGGTCCGTACTCTCAGATCGAGGGTCCGGACTCTCAGATCGAGGGTCCGGACTCTCAAAATCGAGGGTCCGTGGCCCGAAATCGGTCGATCGAGCCCAAGATCGTCAATTAACCACCAGAAATGGTGACTCTGCAGGCTCCTTTCGCACCGCAAGACGTCCCTGGCACACCCCGGAAACCTTTCTCCGAGCTGAGTCGTCCAACTCATGTGCGCATCGCTGACATCGCTTGCCCCTCCCCGAAACCTGCCCGGAAACCTTTTTCCGGGCTGGTTCGTCTCAATCATGTGCGTATCGATGACAGCGCTCGCCCCTCACCGGAACCTCTGGCTGCGCACGCCTGGAAACCTTATTCCGGGCTGATTCGTCCAAGTCATGTGGGTATCGATGACAGCGCTCGCCCGTCCACGGAACCTCCAGCCAGAGCACCCCCGAGACCCAGGTGCCCTCTCTCAGTAATCGGTTCATCGATGACCTCGTCCGGCAGCGCGTCGCTGGCGGGATGTCGAATGGCGTGAAGTACCTCAACTCTTTGACCAAC
>DATLWH010000689.1:0-2644 GCA_035576505.1 Thermoanaerobaculia bacterium
GTAGAACCGACAGACTGCGGACGACCTCGACACCCCTCCCCGGGCGGGGGATAGCGTATCGCCCGCCCGGCCCGCGCCGAAGCCCTCACCCGTTTTCATCCGTGGTGACGCGGCGCGGCACCATCTCGTCTCAGGATGACAATTTGTTTCATCGAATTCGTATTGACAAAACTAATAGAGACGGCGAAATTGTGATGAATGAGGTATCGCAATCAAGATTCGGGTTTACAAATCGATCTCTCAGACCTCGACGAAGAGCGAAAGCGGTTCTACCACGCAGCAGTTGAGAAGCTTGCCGAAAACGTTGCCTGGCTCAAATTCGAAGAGTTCGCGTTTTCTTTCGACTCGCCCGTCTTCACAGCTTCGAGGAGCCGTCGAGAGGTTCTCAGTGATCCGCTCTACCTGGCGCTGAAGGACATCTGGTTGCGTCTCGGCATCACGCAGGGGCTGGTTGCCCCGCTAAAGCCACGATGACGCTGCAACACGTCAGCGCCCCTTCCGCCTTCGCAAGCTCTGATACATCGACCATCCGCACGTCCATCCCGGCTTCTTGAAGAAGCAGCGCCGTTCGCGGGAACGCTGCTGCGCATAGGACTACCTCTCCCACGCGCACAACATTCGCGGCAAACGGCTCGGACGGGTCGACGTGAATCATCTTCAATCCGGAGAATGAGGAGGCATCGACCCATTCCGGATTCAGGACCACGCCATCCTCGGTGAAGGCAGTCACGGCCGACTTGAGATGGAGGCAGCCGCGCGGCGTCACGGGCCGCACCGCGTAGCCGTGGCGGCTCAGCGAATCCGAGAGTTGCCGGAAACCGGCGGCATTCGTCCGGCTCGACTGGCCGACGAAGACCGTGCGGCCGGCGCGCAGGACGTCTCCTCCGTCGACGGTCGCGGGCGCCTCGATGAACGTCAACTCCCGCTCCTCCCGCAGCGCGGCGGCGACCGACGCGGTCTCACGACGTCGCGAGGGAGCGCCCGGCCGTGTGATCACGGCCACTTGGTCGAGCACGACCGCCGTGTCTTCGACGAAGACGGAGTCAGGGAGATCATCGGCCGCCGGCAGCCGGCGGATTGTGCAACCGGCACAGGCCAACGCATCCTCGTACGCCTTGTGCTGGCTGCGAGCGACGTCGAGATCGATCGGGCTCCGGGAAAGGTGCGTCAACTCGCAGCGGCTGATCGACTTCGGAACCTCGCGTGTGAGCGCAATCAGCACTACCCCAGCACCTTCTTGGCAACGCTGATGGCCTGCTTCAGCGCCTCCGACTTGCTCATCGCCTCGTCGTATTCGCGGGCGGGATCGGAATCGTAGACGATGCCGGCACCGGCCTGTACGGAGGCGTGGCCGTTTTCCAGCACGATCGTCCGGATGGCGATGCAGGAATCCATGTTGCCGCTGAAGCTGAAGTAGGCCACCGCGCCACCGTACGGTCCGCGGCGGGTGGTCTCATGCTCGTCGATCAACTGCATGGCCCGGATCTTCGGCGCGCCGGTGAGCGTGCCGGCCGGGAAGCAGGAGAGAAAGAGATCGACGGGGCTGCGGTCGTCGCGAAGCGTCCCCTGCACGTTCGTGACGAGGTGCATGACGTGGCTGTAGCGCTCGATGTGGGCGAAATCGGAGACCGAGATCGAGCCGCTCACGCAGACGCGGCCGAGATCGTTGCGCCCGAGGTCGACCAGCATCAGATGCTCGGCCTGCTCCTTCGGATCGGCCAGGAGCGCGCGCTCCAGCTCCGCATCCTCGCTGGCAGTCGCGCCGCGCGGGCGTGTGCCGGCGATCGGGCGCGTCTCCGCGCGCCTGCCGTCGACGCGCACGAGCATCTCCGGCGAGGCGCCGACGAGCGTGCACTCCGGCGTGCGCAGCAGGAACATGTAGGGCGAAGGGTTGATCGAGCGGAGCACGCGATACAGCGTGAGCGCGTCCGATTCCCGGAAGTCGGTGCTCCAACGCTGCGACAGGACGATCTGGAAGATCTCGCCGGAGACGATCTCCTCCTTGGCCATCCTGACGACTTCCTCGAAGTCCGCCCTCGGAATGTTGGACGTGAAGGCCACGTCCGCGCCTTGGTCCGGAAAGGCCAGCAGCTCGACGCGCGCGCCGCGCAACCGCTCGATGGCGCGGTCGAGGCGCGCATTGGCCTCCCCGAACGACGCGTGCGCATCCGAGGTGAAGAGATTGGCGATGACGTAGAGCCGCTGCATCACGTGATCGAAGACGACCACATTGTCGAAGAAGATGAGCCGGGCGTCGGGGATGCCGCTCTCGTTTTGATACGAGTCGGGGATGCGCTCGCTCCAACCGGCCACGCTGTAGCCGAAGAATCCGACGGCACCGCCGAAAAACGGCGGGAGCGACTCCTCGCCATAGACGCGCAACGGCTTCAGCTCGTCGTTCAACACCCGGACCGGGTCGCGGGTCGATTCGTCGAAACGGAGACTGCGCCGCGGCTCGAAGCCGACGAACGAGTAGCGGCCGACGTTTTCGCCGCGCTCCACGCTCTCGAAGAGAAAGGCCTCCCCATCGCCGGAGAGAGCGGCAAACGCCGCCACCGGCGTGATGGCGTCGGCGCTCAACTCGCGCGCGATGGGAACGATGTCGTAATCCTTGCGAAGGTCATCCAGGTTCATTGACATGCCT
>DATLWH010000690.1:0-9370 GCA_035576505.1 Thermoanaerobaculia bacterium
GGATGGCCGGCCGAGGCAACGGTGGCGCGTTGGGCCTGGGGATCGAGCAGCAGCACCGAGAGAGTGACCATCATCCGGCGGCGGCTGGAATGGGTGACGACTTCCTGCAGGCGCTCCAGTACGTGCGCCGGATCGAGCAGCTCGTCGCGCAGCAGCGTGAACCCACTGCGGAGCGCGGAGAGCGTGATGCCGCTGGCGAGCCCGTGACCGGCCACGTCGCCGCAGACGATGGCCAGCCGGCCATCCACCACGTAGTAGTCGTAGTAGTCGCCGCCCACTTCGGTGGCGGGCAGCGAGATGCCGGCCACGTCGGCCCACGGCAGTTGCGGCGGTGCCTCGGGGAGCATGCTGATCTGCACCTCGCGCGCGAAACGGAGCTCGTCGCGGATGCGCAACTGCTCGCGGGCCTCGGTGCGTCGCTGCACGCCTTCCTCGACCGCGGTGCGCCTCACACCACGGCTCGTGAGCGCGCCGACCCCGAAGCAGAAGACGTGGACCGCCCCCAGCGCCGTGAAGAAGGCAACCGACCGCATGGACTTGCTCGACGACGGGCCCCCCAGCGCGGCGGCGATCACGATGGCCACGATCCACGCCTGGAGGACGAGGCGCTGCCGCAGCAGAAGCCGGAAGGCGATCGTCAACGGCGGAAAGATCAATGCCCATGCGATCCAGGCATTGTTGTCGGACTGGGCGAGGAAGACGAGAGTGGCGAACTTGACGACGAAGAACGTGATCAGCCACGCGGTGAGGTTTTTCCCGACCATCCGCGCGTAGGCGTTCGGCTTCCAGCTCTCGCTGTGGCGGGCTTTCCGCAGCTCGCTGATGGCAGCGAGGATGAAGAAGGTCAGCGCCGCATCGATGAACGTGGCCGGAAAGTGAAAAGGACGCGCCTTCTTGACCACGAACGAGGCGATGACGAGGGAGAGCGAGGCAATGGCGAAGGCCCACGAGATCACGTATCCCCAGACGAGGTTGTGCTCGTCGAAGCGCCGCCGCACCATCTGCGGCTCGGTGATCTGCGCGAGTTGATCCAGGGATGGTCGATCCATCATCGGCATTGTCACCGATGAGTACGGCCAATTGCTGGCGAGGTTCCGCCTGGCAGTAGCGCTGGGGCCGGCACAGCAGGGCTAATCCTGTCTGTGCCGGCCTTCTTTTTCCGCGTGGAACGGTCAGTCCAGCGACATCGGCACGGTGACCAGTACGGTCTTTGAGGCCGTGTGTCCGCCGCCGTCGGTGCAGGTGATCGTGATCGTGTAGATGCGGCCGGTGCCGGTGCCGGAGCGCTCGGCGCGCAGGTTGACGTGATGGGCGTCGACGATCTGCCAGTCGGGGGCCATGTCTCCGTCGCCGAGGCCGTTGACCGGCTCGTTGCTCGAGACGGAGGTGATCGCGCAATCGGTGCTGCCGCAGCCGCCGCTGATGCTGTAGGTGACTTTGACCGAGGTCATCTTGTGGTTGGGTGGCCAGAGCACGGAAGGGTTGGCCGTTCCGCCGCCGATCACCAGCGGCGGCGCCGTGACGGTGATGGTCTGGACCGCGCTGGCGCTGTCGCTGCCGGCAGTGGCGGTCCAGGTGATGGTCGTCGTCCCCAGCGGGAACGGGGCGGAGAGCGGTTGGCTGTCGCTGCGCACGCCGGTCACGGTGACGCCGGAACAGGGGCCGGAAGCGACGGGCGTGCCCGGATCGACGGTAGCTGAGCAGCTCGCGCCGGCCGTGACGGTGATGTCGGCGGGGGCTGTGATCACGACCGGATTGCTGTCGGTGACCGTCACGTGCTGCGTGGCGCTGGCGTGGTTGCCATGGCCGTCGCTGGCGGTATAGGTGACGACGGTGGTCCCGATCGGGAAGACGTTGCCAGCGGGAACGCCGGTGCGGACGATGACCACGCAACTGCTGCAGTTGTCGTGAGCCGTGGCCTGGCCGAGTTGCGCGTCGGTGACGACGGCGTTGCACGAGGCGCCGGCCGGTACGGTGACGTCCGCAGGCGCGGCCACGACGGGCGGGGTCGAATCCGCCGCGCCCGCGGTGAGGAGCACGCTGGTGAAGGTCGTGTTGTAGTTGGGCACGATCAGGTCGGCGGCACCGTCGCAGTTGAGGTCGACCGCGGCGATGGCGTTTGGCTGCCAGAACGAGTTGATGCAGGTCGGACCGTAACCGACGCTGATGGGGATGATGGCGCCGAACGTTCCGTCGCCGTTGCCGGGACGCGCGCTCAGATTGCTCCCGTCGGGCGTGCAGCCGAACTGGTTGGCGGTGACGACGTCGATGTTGCCGTCGCCGTCGAGGTCCGCCAGGGCGATGAAGATCGGATCGGTCACGACGGAGTTGATCTGGAACCGCGTTCGCGTGAAGGTGGCATCGCCGTTGTTCCTGAAGATGGTCACGCCGCCGGGGAAGGTGCCGGAGGTGGTGGCCAGGTCGATGAATCCATCGTGGTTGATGTCGGCCGCGGCGATGTGCATGGCGCCGTCACCGTTGAGGGTATCGGGATATAGAAGGTAGGCCGGCGCGCCAAAGGTGCCGTTGCCGTTGCCGAGGAAGATGGCGGTGGTGTCGCCGGTGGTCACGGCCAGGTCGAGGTGATGGTCGCCGTTCAGGTCGACGGCAACCAGTGCGGTGGGAGTGTGGAAGTCGGTGGAGATGACGACCGGCGCGGCGAAGTGGCCGGTGCCGTCGCCGGCGTAGAAGCGCACGCCGTTGGGAGTGCTGTTGGCGTCGACCACCAGCAGATCCATGTTGCCGTCTTCATTCACGTCGGCGGCCACGATCCGCGTCACGAAGCCATTGGTGGCCGGACTGTCGGCCGGGGCCAGAGCGGTGAAGGTGCCGGTGCCGTTGTGGTTGTTGAGCAGGATGGAGATGGTGTGCCCGACCGGGTCGGCGCTGAACCCGGCCTGGTTTCCCACGGCGAGATCGGGGACGCCGTCGTTGTTGAAATCGGCGGCCACGATGGCCGTCGGCGTGAGGAACCCGGTGATGGTCGACGAGGTCGGGAACCCGCCGGTGCCGTCTCCGAAACGGACGGTCACGCTGCTCGCGAACTGGTCGGCGGTGGCGAAGTCGAGGGCGCAATCATTGTTGAAGTCCGCCACGGCCACCGCCGACGGCCCGGTGCCGCCGGTCAGGATGGTCGGAGGAGGGTAGGAGATCGTAGCGAAGAGCGGGACGGCCGCCAGGAGAGAGAGAACGAACAGGGAACGCAGGGGGACCATCGGACGATGCATGGTGGCTCCTTACTTGGTTAACCGCCTTTGCCGAGCGGGGGGATGTATGAGAGAGAGCAACGGAATGTAAGTTCCTTTCGCCGAGGGTGGTGTGATCCAACGCACGTTTTGGTTGCGGCCGCGGGGTCTCGCGGGTGCGCGGTGGCGAGGTTGCCGGGTCATAGCCGTACTCGCAGCCATCTCTTCGCTGCATACGCGGCCAACGCCACCAGCATCGTCTGGCCTCCAAACTGGACGAGCCCGTGCCCGGCTTCGGGTGTGAAGCGCGCGATCTCGTTCTGGTGATACTCACGCGTCACAGACGGCCGCCCCAGCAGCGCGAATGCTGCCAGACCGACGAGCGAAGCGGCAACGAGGATCAGGGCGCTCCTGCGCACGGCCGGAATCCACGCCACCGTGCGGACGCGGTTGCTGACCGACGCCGATCGGCGCGCGAGCGCTGACGCGATCCATCGCCAGTTCATGGCGATGTGCAGTGCCACGGCGAGCTTGGTGAAGTTCAGCGCCTGGTTGTGCAGCGCCCGCCAGCTCCGATCCTCGATCACGTGCAATCCGATCAGAGGAAGCGCAACCCTGGAGATCACCACGCCGGAGACGATCTCGGTCACGGTGAGCACAAACAGTGTGGTGTTGATCAGAGCATTGGCGCGGCCCCTGGCATCGCGGGAAGGAAGCGACCGCAGGGCCGCGGCGATCCATCGCCAGGAGAGGAGCAGGTGGATGAGCACCGGCACGCAGAAGGAGATCCCGAGCCATTCGTGGACCGGGAGTCCCGTCAAGCGCGGAGAGAGGAGCATAAGGAGCGCCACGAGGAGCGCGCCGTCGAGCCAGAACGCGAAGGGGAGACGTCTGCGTGCGACTGGCTGCATCCGTTGAAGAGATACGTTACGACAGAGGTGTGGGTTGCTTCGGAATGCGGGTTGATACCGAAGATCGATCGATCTAACGATCCCGCGCTATTTCTTCTTCTTCCGCGGCCCTTTGCGGCCGAGGTCGCGCTGGAGCTGGCGAAGGAGGATGGTCAGCTTCCGGTTTCGGGGATCGCGGGCGAGCCCTTTGGCGACGGCGTAGGTCTGCAGCGCCTTCGCGGCGACGGCGGCCACCTTTACATCGATCGTGTAGTTGAGATTGGCCAGCAGGCGGGCCACATCGTCCGTGACGGAACGGAAGGCGGCTTCGAACTGCAGTGCCGCTTCCGCTTCCTTGGTGTCGAAGGAGCCCGCGGTTTGCAGCACCTCCAACTGATCGACGACGTTGATCATCGAACGGATGAAATCCCTCGGCACCGTCCGGTGGCCTCGAATGCTTCGTGATGTGGCCGGATGGGGCCGCATGAGGCCCGGGATCGCCGCCGTGGTGGCGTCGAGTGACTTCTTCACGTCCGCCGCGGCCCGATCCGCGTTGGTCACGGTGATATGGGTCTCCTTCACAGGTGTCTTTCGCATGTTTTGATCTGCCTCCCACATCCTGAGATCTGGCCGTCCGATATACAATATCAAACGCTCTGAGACTGATATCTAGAACATAGATCCTAACACCAAGACGTGATGATCCAAAGATCTCAGTATCAGGTGATAGTATCGAACATCCAGATAATGATGATCTACACGTCAGGCATCAGGATGTGACGCTCAGACAATTGCTGCCTGGACAAGCGAGTCCGCAGGTTCTGTGAACCAACGACGGACCTCGACAAACGAATGAGGGGGAGGCACGGGCTCTCAATTTTCGCGCAGGCTCTCGACATGGAGTTCGATCGCCTCGCGGATCAACTCCATCGCTTCATCCCGTGTTTCGCCGACTGCCACGCAGCCGGGCAGGTCGGGCACGTACGCGCCGAAGGAGGTTTCGCCTTCCTCGAGAATCACAACGTATTCCATCATGGTCACCTACGGTTTCTTGAGGCCAGCGGCGTGCTGGAGCGGGAGCTGGAGGGCATCGCCAGCGCGCATATCGAGAAGCTATCGGCGGCGCTGCCGGGGTTCGCCGAGGCGATGGCGTGCCGGGCGGCTGATGAGAAAAGGCTTATCCGCAGATGACGCAGATAGGACGCAGATGGAAGACGGTTTTATCTGCGTACATCTGCGTCATCTGCGGATGGTCCTTTAAGAGAGTCGCTACGCGCCGCTAGTAATCCGCCAGATTCAACCTCCCGCCCTCCCACATCCCCCTAAACTCGGCGGTCACCGGCGCGGCGTCCTTCTTCTGCGCGTGTAGCGCGGCGGCGAGGCCGTAGATCGAACGGGGGTTGCGCTTGTTGTGGGCGAGATCGGCGCGGAAAACTTTCTCGGCGTCCTCAAAACGACCAGCACGCAACAGTGCGGCCCCGAGGGTTTCGCGGGTGGGGTAGAACCAGTCGGCCGGCTCGTCGTAGTCGAGGGCGTCTTCCTTCTCCACCGCCTTGGTGTACTCGAGGATGGCCGCTCGGGAATCGCCGCGCGCCTCGGCGATGCGGCCGGCAAGGACGTGAACGGCCACTTCGGCGACGGCTCTCTCGGAGTTCTGGTAGAAACCTGGATCGTCCGGGACGGTAGTACGCGCTGCCTCGAAGGCTTTCTGCTCCGACTCCGCGCCGGCGACGTCGCCGAGCCTGGCAAACGCCGAACCGCGTGCGAAGTGGGAGAAGGTGGCTGACAGCGGGCCGACGTCGACCGGCTTCTGGCGGAGGATGTCGCCCCACCGTCCGAAACGGGCCAGCACGAGTAGAGTGCTCGATGCGGCAGCTTCGGCAGGCGGCATCTCCCTGGCCATGGCCGTGGCGTTGGCCGAGAATTCGTCGGCCATTTTCTTCGCCTCGGCGAAGCGTCCCGTCATCGCGTACGAGGCCAGGCCGAACTGGAGGTTGTGGTTGTAGTACATGGCCGCGTAGATGCCCTCGGCTCCGTGGTGTTTCATGAACACCCTGTCGGTCTCCGCGGCTTTCGTATTCGCCAGCGCCGCGCCGGCGTAGTTGCCGGTGCGCTGGTAGATGTGCGCCGGCATGTGTACGAGGTGGCCGGACATCGGCGCCAGCGTTTTCAGGCGCTCGGCGCTGGCGAGGGCGCGCTCGGGGTGCGGCGACGCTTCGATGGCGTGGACGTAGTAGTGATTCGCGCCGAGGTGGTTCGGATTGCGGCGAAGGACGGACTCGAGCACGGAGACGATCTCCGCCGTCCCCTCGTTCGGCTTTCCATCGTGCGACCAGAACTTCCATGGGTGAAGGTCCATGAGGCTTTCGGCGTAGAGCGTGGCGATGTCGAGATCGTCCGGATACGTTTTCGTCAGCGCGCCCATGGCGGCGCTGTAATCGGCGGCGAGCTTCTTCAGGTCGGCCTTGGGATCGTTGCTGTAGCGCTTCGCCAGCGCCGCGAAGAGGGCGCGCTCTTTCGCGCTGGCGTGCGCCTCGTGTGCGATCGCCGCGTGAACGCTTTCGTAAGCCTGCTTCTCGCGATCGGGATCGACGTCCAGGTTGATGTTCGGTCCGAGGGCGAGTGCCGCTCCCCAGTAGCCCATGCCCAGATCGGGATCGAGTTGCGTGGCGTGCTGGAAGGAGCGGACAGCCGATTCGTGGTTGAAGCCGTAGACGTACTTCATCCCCTGATCGAAGAAACGCTGCGCTTGGGCGTTCTTCGTCGAGACCGGCCAGTGGACGTTGCCGAGGCCGGGCTCGAGGGTGACGGCCTTTCGGCCTGTGGGCGACGACATGTCGTGCTGGGCGTTGCTCCGCGAAACTGCCGAGGCAGCGACAAACAACGAGAGAAGGAGCACGCGGAACCAGTGCATGGTGACCTCCTGATGAACGACCGGATTGGGCGATTTTACGATAGCGGGGGCTACACCGCGGCGGACGGCGTGGTGCCGCCGTCGTAGAGGATCTCGTAGCGCAGCTCGGTGGCGCCGAGGCGGATCTGGTCGCCGCTGCGGAGGAGCGCGTGGAACGTGCGCGCGCCGTTGATCCATGTGCCGTTGCGGCTCTTCAGATCTTCGATGGCGTATCCGTCAGGGCCGCGATAGATGCGGACGTGGTGGCCGGAGATGCCGAGGTCGGCCAAAGGTATCTGATTGTCGCGTTGCCGGCCGATCAGATACTCCGCCTCGGTGAGCGGAAACATGAGGCCGGTGTCGTCGCCGCTGACGATGGTGAGCTGGGCGATGGTAGGTCGTACGAGATCCTTGTACGACAGTTTCGGCCCGGTCGAGATGAGGAGGTTCGTATCGTCGCTGACCTCGCGAACGGTCGAGTCGGCGCTGAATGTGGCCGGCTGCTGCCGCATCGTCTCGTCAAGAATCGCGGTGACCGGCTTCGCGCGGCCCGTGTCGTCCGGCGACGGCGTACGCGTGATGATCTCGATCAGTTTGTTCGCGAAAAGGCCGTAGACGACACGATAAACGTGGAGCGGATCTTCATCGGCGTCATTCGGCAACTCCGCGAGCGTGCGGCGGCCGTTGATGAGGAAGAGGATCTTCCATTCGTCGATCGACAGGGTGATCTTCTCGGTCTCGGGGTTGGAGACGACGCGGAAGACCGTGGCGCTGTCGGGGAGAAGGCGGACGCACTCTTCCCATTCGGCGATGCGCCGCGCCCCTTCCATGATCAGGTTGGAGAGATCGACGGCGATGGTGACGGCGTACGGCGGCAGGGAAGTGTCGTCGATGAAGGCGAACGTCCCCCCCGGCCAGACGAAGCAGTCGTAGAGGATCTCGGACACCTGCACTTTGAGGAAGTCGCGGAGCTGTTCCTCGGTCAGGAGTCCCTGCTTCACGGCGATCTGACCGAAGCGTCCGCCTTCCGCCTTCATCAGGTTATCGATGGCTTCGCGTTGCGGGGCCGAGATGCGTTTCTTGCGTTGGAGGACCGCGCCAAGGCGGAGCGTTTCCTGGTTGGAACCGGCGTAGACGACCGCGCCCCTGTCGAAGTAGACGGTGGCCTCGTTCGAGCTGCTGGTGAGCGTCAGCGTGCCGCTCTTTCGCGTCGAGGCGAGGAACGTCAGGACATCCGGCAGGCGAAAGGATGCAAGGCTCCCGCGTAATGACGGATCGTTCATCGATGCGCGGATTGTAGCGCGGGCTCCCTGTCAATCGCCGGCTTACAAGGTCCGCATCACCGCGAACAGCGACACGCAGGAGATGACGATCCAGAGGATGATGCCAAGCAGCAGCGGACGCGCGCCGACGGCGGCGATCGACTTCCGCGAGAGTCCGGCGCCGATGAGAAGGAGCGTGATGGTCAGGCCCATGCGTGCCAGCATCGTCACCGTCGGCCAGAGCTCGGCCGGCGCCGCGACGTAGGTCCTGATGACCGAGGCGACGACGAACCAGAGCACAAACCAGGGGATGGACAGGCGCGTCGACTTCCGATGGAAGAAGAACGCGGTGGCGAGCGTGAGGGGAACGATCCAGAGGGCGCGCGTCAGCTTGACGGTGGTGGCGATCTGCAGCGCATCCGCTCCGTACTTCGCGGCGGCGCCGACGACGGAACTGGTGTCGTGGATGGCGATGGCAGCCCAGACGCCGAACTGCGGCTGCGTAAGCCCGAGCCGGTGACCGATCATCGGAAAGACAAAAAGCGCGATCGAGTTGAGGATGAACACCGTACCGAGCGCGACGGACATCTCCTCGTCGCTGGCGTTGACGACCGGTCCGACCGCGGCGATGGCGCTGCCGCCGCAGATGGCTGTGCCGGAGGAGATCAGATGCGCGGTCGTGCCGCTGATGCGCATGGCGCGGCCGAGCAGGAAGCCGAGGAGAAGTGTGCCGGTGATCGTGACGATGGTGAAGACGATGCCGGTCCGCCCCGCCTCGACCACCTTCTGCAGGTTCATCCCGAATCCGAGGGCCACCACCGAGGCCTGCAGAAGGAGCTTCGTTGCCTTCGAGTTGCGCGTCGGAAAGGGATGGCCGAGAGTCAGGGCCAGCGCCAGACCGAGCGCCAGCGCGATCGGCGGCGACGCCCACGGCGTGACGCAGAAGGCGAGCAGGACAACGAAGACGGCAATGCGAGCCGCTTGCACTACGTCACGTTGGCGCGGAAGAAGTCGATCGCCTTCTGCCAGGCATCGGCGGCGGCCGTGGCGTTGTAGTTCGCGCCGGTGTCGTTGCAGAAGGCATGGCCGGTGTTGGGGTAGGTGACAAGCTGTACGCGCTTTTCCATATCCTCGAGTTGA
>DATLWH010000691.1:0-4322 GCA_035576505.1 Thermoanaerobaculia bacterium
GGAGCGGGTCTACACGCTCTTCATCGCCCCGCCGGATAAGGAAGCGGAGTGGTCGGACGATGCCGTTCACGGTGCCTACCGATTCCTCGGGCGCGTCTGGAACATGGGGGAGGCCATTCAAGGCAGAAGTCAGAAGTCAGAAGGCAGAAATGGAGATCTCGTACGCAAGACGCATCAGACCATTGACGCCGTCACGCGGCGTTTCGACCGCTTCGAGTTCAACACGGCCATCTCCGGTCTGATGGAGCTGTCGAACGCCATCGGTGATGCGCTGGCCGCGGGCGATGTCGATGCGGGCGCGCTGCGCGATTCCTACACGACGCTGCTCCAGCTCCTCCATCCGTTCGCGCCGCACATCACCGAGGAGCTGTGGGCCATGTTCGGCAACAAAGGATTCATCCTGACCTCGTCCTGGCCGAAGGCCGATCCGGCGCTCATGGTCGAGGATGTCGTCACCATCGTCGTGCAGGTCAACGGCAAGCTGCGCGGCCAGGTCGAAGTACCGAACCCGCCGGAGAAAGAGGTCGTGTTGGCCGCCATTCGTGCCAACGGGAAAGTGCAGCAGTGGATCTCTGGGAAAGAGATCGTCAAAGAGGTCTACGTGCCGGGCAAGCTCGTGAACATCGTGGTGAAATGACGTGTTACCTTTCCCTGTATGAAACGCCTCGTCCTTCTGTTTCTGCCGTTGCTCACCTCCTGCGGCTACGCGTTGGTCGGCAACGCCAACAACCTCCTGGCGCCGACGGTCCACACCATCGAGGTGCCGGCGTTCGTCAATCACACCACGCGCGTCGAGCTCGAACAGCGTGTGACCCAGGCGGTGGCGGCGGAGTTCGTCTCACGCGGACGCCTCAAGCTGGTGAACACACCGGCAGCGGCGGATGTCGTCCTGCGCGGCTCGATCGACACCTTCGGCATCTTCCCGGTGGCCTTCAACGCCCAGGGCCGCGCCACCCAATACCAGATATCGATCACGGCCAAGATCGAGCTGCTCGACCATCGCGCGGACGACAAAGTGCTCTGGAAGAACGATCAGTACCGTTTCGCCGAGAACTATCAGGTCAACACCGAGTCGACCGACGCCTTCGACCAGGAGACGCGCGCCATCAACGAGATCGCCGTCCGCTTCGCGGAATCGCTGGTGACGAATCTGCTGGAAGGATTCTGAGTAGTAGATTAGTAGATCAGTGGATTGGTCGATTCGTGGATTAGTCGATCAGTGGATTCGTCGATCAGTGGATTAGTCGATTGGACCCCGAGTGGCACGAATCAACCGATCCACGAACCCCTAATCAACTAATCCACTAATCCACTCCCACTCCCTCTCATCTCCCCTTCACCTTCGCCTTCTCCTCGTCTTTCCGATCGCGGATCAATGTGGAGGCGATGAGGTAGATGGCGGCGATCACCGCGGCCAGATAGCCGAGGATGGCGATTACGGGATAGCCGAAGAGCCGGTTGTTTGTCGGAGCGCGCATCATCAGCGATGAGGCGATGAGCAGCGCGGCGATGACGACGCCGACGGTGATGCGGTTGGCGATCTTGTGGATCCCGGACAGGAACTGTTCCGCCTGGGTCAACTTGATACTCACCGTGAGCCGGCCGGCGGCGGTCTGGTCGATGATCTCCCGCGTCCGGTGCGGCAGATCGAGCACGAGCTGGTTGAGGTCGAGCAGGGCGGGGTAGAAGTTACGCGGCGCGAACTTCTGGGCGAGCTTCTGCACCATCAACTGCTCGGCATACTCGCGGATGACCGTGTGCGGGTTGTACTGGGGATCGAGCCGCCGCGTGACCCCGTCGAGGTGCAGCAGCGTCTTGGCCAGCATGGCCAGCTCGGAGGGTGCTTTCAGCTCGTTGTTGTTGGCGATGGCGATGACGTTGAAGATGAGCTGGCCGACGTTCATGCTCCGCACGTCGACGTCGTGAAAGGCGGCCACGAGAGCGGAGATCTCACGCACGAACCGCATGGCGTCGAAGCCTTCCTGCACCTCGGACACCCTGGCACACGCATCGGCAGCCTCGGCGCCGCGATTCGACGAGACGGCCAGGAGCAGTTTGATCACCTCGTCCTGAAATTCACGGCTGATCCTGCTGACCATCCCGAAGTCGAGCAGGACGACCTCGGCCTGGTTGTCTTCGAGGTCGCGCACGAAGACGTTCCCGGGATGCGGATCGGAGTGCCAGATCCCGTCGACGCAGATCTGCTTGAGGTATGCCCGCGTCAACGCCGAGGCCAGATCGGCGTAGTCGTGATCGATGATCTGCAGCGGCGTCAGCTTCGACACTTTCCGCCCGCGGACGAGCTCCGTCGTCAGCACGCGCGAGGTGGTCATGTCGTGCACGACGGTCGGGATGTAGATCTGCGGGAACTCGGCGAGGTTCCGGCGGAGGATCTCGCTGTTGCGCGCCTCCTGCTCGTAATTCAACTCGCTCATCAGCGTGATGCGGGCCTGCTCGATCGCGCCGACCAGGTTCATCTTCCGCCCGATGTCGCTGTGCTGTTCGATGGTGGCGGCGATCTCGCTGAAGACCTCGAGGTCGTGCTTGACCTGCTCGCGCACGTTGGGACGCTGCACCTTGACGACCACCTCCCGGCCGTCGCGCATCACGGCGCGATGGACCTGCCCGAGGGAGGCGGCCGCCAGCGGCGTCGACTCGAAGGACTCGAAGGCTTTGGAGATCCGCACCTTCAGCTCTTCTTCGACGATGCGCTCGACCTCGGCGAAGGGGAATGGCTCGACGTCATCCTGTAGCGATTCGAGCTCGGCGATGTACTCCGGCGGCACGATGTCCGGACGGGTGGAGAGGACCTGGCCGAACTTGACGTAGGTCGGTCCCATCCCTTTGAGCGCCGCGGCGAACGCCGCCGCGCGGCGGGCCACATCCGGCTCCATCTCCGGCGCCGCCTCGTCGACAGCGACCATGTCTTCCGGTTCCAGGGAGAGGTGGAAGTCTTTGCGGCCGTATTTTGTAAAGAGTACGAGAAGATCCCGGTAAGCGCCGATGTTGCGTGTCTTCAGCATTGCGGGGTGAGTTTGCACGCCGCTTGCCTACTATCTTTGCAGCGGTTCGCAGCCCCAATCAACCGACAACCGACCACGCGCCCGAAGCGCCTCGATACAGTAATGCAGGCGCATGTTAGGATTACCCGATTGTCAACCAGGAGCTTTCAACGATGTCCATACTCAGAACGCTTTTCACCTCGGAATCTGTAACCGAGGGGCACCCAGACAAGATCGCAGACCAGATTTCCGACGCCATTCTCGACGCCGTGATCGCCGAGGATCCGACCGGCCGCGTGGCGTGTGAAACGCTCGTCACCACAGGTCTGGCCATGATCTCCGGCGAGATCACCACCAGGACGTATGTCGACTTCCCGTCGATCGTGCGCAACACCATCAAGGAGATCGGCTATACGCGGGCCAAGTACGGCTTCGACAGCGAGACCTGCGCCGTCGTCTCCTCGATCGACCCGCAGTCTCCCGACATCGCCCAGGGCGTTGATACCGGCGGCGCCGGGGACCAGGGGCTGATGTTCGGCTTTGCCTGCCGGGAGACGCCGGAGCTCATGCCGCTGCCGATCATGATCGCGCACAAGCTGGCCCGCCGGCTTGCCGAAGCGCGCAAGTCGAATGACCTCGACTTCCTTCGCCCCGACGGCAAGTCGCAGGTGACCATCGAATACGAGGGAAAGCGCCCCGTGCGCGCCGAGGCCATCGTCATCTCCACCCAGCACTCGCCCAGCATCAGCCATGGCGACCTGAGCGACGCCATCATCGAGACGATCATCAAGCCGGTCGTTCCGCCCGAGCTGCTCGACGGCCGGACGAAGTTCCACATCAATCCGACCGGCCGCTTCGTCACCGGCGGTCCGCAGGGCGACACCGGCCTGACCGGCCGCAAGATCATCGTCGATACCTACGGTGGACGCGGCCGTCACGGCGGCGGCGCCTTCTCGGGCAAAGACCCCACGAAGGTCGACCGCTCGGCGTGCTACATGGCCCGCTATATCGCCAAGAACATCGTGGCCTCAGGACTGGCGGACGAAGTGGAAGTCCAGCTCGCATACGCCATCGGCGTGGCCGACCCGGTGTCGGTCTACGTCGATACGTTCGGTACCGAGCGGATCGAGCAGCAGAAGATCGTCGACCTCGTGCGCGAGAACTTCCAGATGACCCCGCGCGGCATCATCGAGTCGCTCAAGCTCCGCAGACCGATCTTCAAGAGGACCGCCGCCTACGGTCACTTCGGCCGCACCGAGCCCGAATTCACCTGGGAAGCCACCGACAAAGCGGAGACGCTGCGTCGCGCCGCTGGAGTAG
>DATLWH010000692.1:0-3871 GCA_035576505.1 Thermoanaerobaculia bacterium
CCCCACCTCTCGGTCGGAGCCGACGGGCTCATCCTGATCGAGAACACGGCCCGGGCCACGTTCCGGATGCGCTATCTCAACTCGGACGGCTCGCCGGCGGACTTCTGTGCCAACGGAACCCGCTGCGCGGCGCGCTTCGCCTACGTGAACGTCATCGCGCCGAAGCGGATGACGATCGAGACCGGCGCCGGCATGGTCGGCGCGGAAGTCAGCGACGGGGGCCACGTCACGCTCTCCCTTCAGCCGCCGCACTCGTTTCAGGCGGAGCGGCCGTTGCGCGTCGGCGAAACCGTGGTCCACGGCAGCTCGATCATCGTCGGCGTTCCCCACTACGTCGTCTTCCTGCGCGATGGGCTCTGGTCGCAGGACATCGTCCCCCTCGGCCGGGCGTTGCGGTCGCATCCCGAGCTTCAGCCGGCCGGCGCCAACGTCAACTTCGTCGTCGTGCGCGACCCCGGCGCGATCGAGGTGCGGACGTACGAGCGCGGCGTGGAGGCAGAGACGCTCTCCTGCGGCTCGGGCGTCGTGGCATCGGCGGTGACGAGCGCTCTGTTCGGCAAGACAAAGGGCCCGGTGAAGGTGCTGACGCGAAGCGGTATCACGCTGGAGGTGTCCTTTGCGCTCGACGGAAACGTGCCCGGCGATGTGCAGTTGCGCGGCGACGCACGCGTCGTCTACCGCGCCACGATGACCCCCGAGACCATCGAGGGCTTCGACCCGGAGTGGTTCCGCAATCCGGCCGAGAACGTGATGTGCTGACGACTCCGATCGACTCTCATCTCCCGCTCGTCATCGCGCTCCTCCTCGTCTGCGCCTGGCTGGTGCGTGGAACCGGTTGGGCGGCCGCGGTGCAATGCGCCGTCCCCCTCGTGATCGTGGCCATGATGACGATCCCCGACGAGCGAACCCGGCTCTTTGCATACGGAGTCGTGGTCGCCGCCGCATATGGCGTTACGGCCATCGCCGCCGAACGGCGGCGTCCGGCAGGCTGGTCCGGCACGACGCCGCAGGAAGTGATCCTGGCCGTGGTGGGGATCGTGCTCCTTCGATGGATTCCCCTTCGCGACGTACACATTCTTCGGGAGCTGGCCGTTCTCACCGGGAGCATCGCACTACTGTTCGCGATTCCTCGGCGGCGAAGCATCGGCGGGACGCCAGCGCTCCTGGCGGTACTGGCTGTCGCCGTTGCCACCCCCGCTCACGCGGGAAAGATGACGCTCTTCCCACTCGCGCTGGCGGCGGTGGTGATGGGGTTTCGCGGTCTGGCCGCCTCGCGGTCTCAACGCCGCGAGACCGCGAGACCGCGATACGTCGCGACCGCGGTAACGGCCGCGGCCTTCCTCACCGCGGCCTATTTCGCCCGCTACTCGCTGGCCACGGTTTACATCGCCGCGGCCATCGTCTTTCTCGTGCCGCTGATGGAACGCGCGCGGCCACTGGCGTACGCGGCAGCCCTGGTCATCTTCTCCCTCTGGCCGTGGAGCGGCTTCATCGCGCGGGCGCTGCCTCTCCTTCACAACTACGACCCTCCTGCCGGCGACTCGCGTCCGGTCGCGCTCGCGCTGACAGCGTCAGAGTCGCTATCCATTCCTGTTCCGCCTCACGTCCGTCACGTGGTGGTGACGACGAGCGGAGGGCAGATGGAGCGCCTGCGGACGGGGCATCTGGTCGGCGCGATCGAAGCGACGGACGTGAAGGGGAGAGTAACGACGCGTCCGATCCGGATCGGCGACATGGCCGACTTTGGTTTCACGCGCCGCGACCAGTTCTTCGCCTCGCGGAATTCGCTGCCACGATTCTCGCCGGGGGAGATTCGAGACTACGGCGCGAATGCCTGGCTCTGGGGCGGCGGGCGCACGGCCGTCGCCTGCGCGGCCGATATCGCCTCGGTGCGCATCACAGCCGCTCCTGACCTTCATCCACAGGCCCATCTGCAAATCGATGCGGTCGAGTTTCCGGCGCGATGAATCCGGCTCTCTTCATCGTCGCGGCGCTGGCCATTCCGCTCGTCGCTCTGCGCGGCAGGTCGCTGCGCCGCTGCCTCGAGAGCGAGCTCGGCGCCGTTCTGGTCTTTGCGGGCCTGGCAGTTTCTGCCCGCCCGTTGCGCGTCGATTTCGATCCCCATCTGACACTCATCGCCGCCGGAGTGGCCATCCTGGCAATCCCGCTCGGCTTCCTCGCGCTGGCGGGCGAGGTTCGCTGGAGCGCCAATCGCGCCTTCGTGATTGCCGCGATCGGCTACGCCGTGATGATCCCGCTGCAGCTCCAGACGCCGATCGACGGCGACGAGCCTTACTACCTGCTGATGACCGAGTCGCTGGTCCGTGATCACGATCTCGATCTCGCCAATCAGTACCGCGGCCTGGCGCACTCCGACACCGCACGCCCGGATCTGGTCCCGCAGCCGGGCGATCCCCGCGGTCCGCACGGCGAGCAGTACTCGCGCCACGAACCGTTCCTGCCGATTCTGCTGATGCCCGGCTATGCGCTCGGAGGCGTGCCGGGCGCGATCGCAATCATCGCCTTGTTCGGCGCGCTCCTGATGCGGTCCACGGTCCGGTTTTTCGAAGACGAGGGGATCTCCGACTCGACGACGCGCGCACTCTTTCCGCTGATCGCCTTCGGACCGCCGGTCATCTTCTATGCGACCCGGATCTGGCCGGAGGTGCCGGCGGCATTCTGCTTTCTCGAAGCGGTGCGCGGCGTCCGGCAGCGCAGACCGCCGCGCTGGATCGCGGCCACGTTCGGGCTCGTGCTGCTCAAGATCCGCTTCGGACTGCTCGCCATCGTACTGCTGGCGCGCGTGCTTCGAACGCGGCGCCAGGCCGTCATCGCCGGAGCGCTCGTGACCGTCCCTCTGCTCGTGGCCTGGCTGATCTCCGGGAATGCCATGAACACCCACTCCTTGCGGGAGCTGATGCCGAGCGGCCCGATCTTCTACTGGCTCGGCCTCTTCGGCCTCGTGCTCGACGGCGCCGCCGGCCTCCTGTTTCAGGCACCGCTTTATGCTCTGGCTGTCCTGGCGCTGCCGCGCTGGCGCGCAATGCCGGAGGGGTTCCGGCTCGGGATGAGCGCGTCGCTGCTCTACATCGTCTATCTCATCCCCCGCTCCGAGTGGCATGGCGGCTGGTCTCCGCCGCTTCGCTACGTGGTCGTGCTGATGCCGATTCTGGCGCTCGGCGCCGCGGCTCTCTGGGATCGCGCCGGAGCCGGCGTGCGCTCCGTGATCACGGCGTGGACCGTGATGCTCGTCATCCACGGCGCCGCGTTTCCGTGGCGCCTCTTTCACCTCGCCACGGGCGAGAACTTCATCGGCGAGGCTTTGAGCACGACGTGGCACAGCGACTTCTCCCGACTGATGCCGAGCTTCATCCGGCCAAACCTCGCAGCGATCGTGGGGAGCGTGGCGCTGGGGGTGGTGCTGCTCGTTACTGTCATCGTGCGCGGTCATGAACGATCGTTCAACATTACAGTCGCGCCCCTTCTCGCCGCGCTGCTGCTGTTCGCCGCCTTCACCTACGGCCGCCAACCCGCCGACCGCGTCGAATTCGAAGACGTTCACGTGACACACAACGGCGGCGAGCTGTTTCCTGAAGAGTGGACGATCTCCCGCTTCCTCTACCAGGGCGGATGGATCGTCCACGCCGGCAACCAGCTGTCGTTCCTGGCGAAGTCCGGCTCATCGACGGTACGGTATCAATCGCAGACGGGCGCCACGATAGAGCTTGGAGCCCGCGCGTTCGTGATGCCGCCGACCGGCGCGGGCTACGGATACGCGCGCATCGCCATCCCCGCCACCGGACGCGCGGAGTTGCGCTGCCTCGACGGAAGCGCGAATCTCGACTGGATGCAGCATGACTGACATCTCGGT
>DATLWH010000693.1:0-5603 GCA_035576505.1 Thermoanaerobaculia bacterium
TCGCGCCGCGCGATTACGCCGGCTACCGGCTGGCCGCGCGTAAGAATTGGACGATTGACTGCAACTGGAAGGTCTACGTCGACAACTACCTCGAGGGGTACCACATCCCCATCGTTCATCCCGGCCTCTTCCGCGAGCTCGACTATCCGGGCTACCGCACCGAGACGCGTACGAATTACTCGATCCAGCACGCGCCGCTCAAGCGGCCTGACCGCATCCGGGTCAATGATCCTTCCGAGGACGTCGATTACTTCTGGATCTGGCCGAACCTGATGCTGAACGTCTATCCCGACAATTTCTCGACCAACCTCATCGTCCCCCTCGGACCGGCGCGGACGCTGACGCTGTTCGAATGGTACTTCCGCGATCCCGATGCGCCCGGCGTACGGCAACGGATCGACGAGACCATTGCCTTCAGCGACGAGATCCAGCTCGAAGACATCGACATCTGCCAGGCTGTCCAGCGCGGCCTCCGTTCGTCCACCTACGACAACGGGCGCTACTCACCGTCGCGTGAAAACGGAGTGCACCACTTTCATGGGTTGTATGCGCAGGCGATGGGGCTGGAAACCTGAAACCAGAAACCAGAAACCAGAAAGAGATTCATCCGCGTGGCACGATAGCCTTTCTGCTTCTGCTTTCCGCCTTCTGCCTTCTGCCTTCCGCCTTCTGGTTTCTGGTTTCTGGTTTCACCATCACTGCCTCGTCGAATCGATGGCCGCTCCGTTGATGGCGTTGACCGTCGCATTCTCGAGACCGCGCAGCGAGTTGGTGAGCTGCGTATAGATGTTCGTCAGCGACATGATCTGCTGCAGGTCGCGTGCGACGGAGAACTGCATCGGAAGCTGGATCTCGTGGTGAAAGTCGTCGCGGAATCTGGCGTAGTCGTTGGGAGTGACCGTGTGTGCGTCCTGGAGCATTCGCTGGGCGTGCATGACGATGTTCTGCTGATCGCGCGGCAGGTTGAGGCCTCGCCTTCCTACCCCGGTGGAGTAGTCGTCGATGATGTGGAAGGCACGGTCGATCGACGAGAGCGGTGGGCCTGACAGCGCGCGCTGGATCTCATTGATCTTCGCCAGAGCATCGGCCTCGCTACGCATCAGCGTCAGGGCTGGCTCGATGTCGCGGACGTGCTGCCGCGCGGCGGCACTGGCATCGACGATATCGCGGGCAGGTTGGGCGTAGCCGGAGATTGCGATCAGCGTGAAGGCGGCGGTGGCGAGTAGGGTTTTCATGACCATTAGACGGTACGACCGCCCCGAAAGTATCGCAACAGGCAACTGGTCAGAATGGGCAGTCCGCGCATCCCGAGCCGCAACAGGTCGGCTCGAAGGCGGCGCGGATTTCCGGCCGGGGAGAAAGCTCCTCGGACACGGGCGACGAGAGCCCGCCTTTCGGACCGGGCGCCGGCGCGTCGTCTGCGGGGCAGTCAGCGTCGTTCAATCGTGGACGATTTCCGACCAGGGGAGCTTGCGAACCTGCAGCACCTTCTCGTCGATCTGCTGTTGCGTGGCACGCTCGCCCAGAACGCGGCGAAGGTAGTCGACCTCCGGCGAGACGAGCTTGTTGTGCTTCGGCAGCAGGCGGAGAGCAGCGCTTTGGAGGTTGCGTTCGGACACGGTGACCGTCTTGGAACTTTTCGTGGCCTTTTCGCTCATGGAGACCGCAACGATGATTCCTGCCGAAGTAATCCTGCGGCCGGTCCTACCGCTTTCGGCCCATTCCGGTGGTGCGCACCGGGAGCGCACCACGGAAGGCCAGCGACTGCTGAACCGCCGCCGGCCGCTCCGAGACGCAACGGCAGAGAGCGCAGTGCACGCCGTCGACATGCGCCGCGCGCGAATGACCGCAGACCTCGCAAAGGCGCTTCTCCATCACCATCTCCTTGATCAAGGTTCGTGCCCGATGGAGAAAATTGTCGCAGCGGTGGTGCGAGAAATGGCCAAACTCTGCAATAGGTGGAACGTAGAAGTTGTACGCTGTCCGCACGCTTGGTAATGTCCCTCGGCTCAGGTCACAGTGGAAGTGGCTGGGATTCCTCGCCGTCTCCGCGGCACGGAATCGCACAATTTTTCTTCACGGAGTAGAGCCACCATGTCGCAGAACGAGCTCTTCGATGCCATCCGCCAGAACGACGCGGCAGCAGTGGCTGCGCTGCTCGATGCTGATCCGGCGCTTCTGGCCGCGCGGCAGAACCACGTGACGCCCATCCTGTTCGCGGCGTATCACGGTCATGTGGAGCTGGTGCCGCTCTTTCTCCAGCGCGGCGCGGTGATGACGTTTGGCGAGGCGTGCGCGCTTGGCGACCAGGCGCAGGCACTGCGCATGCTCGATAGCGATCCGGCGCTGCTCGACGCCTGCACCGAGGACGGTTTTCCGCCGGTCGGCCTGGCGGTCTTCTTCCGGCATCCGGAACTGGCGCGCACGTTGATCGAGCGTGGAGCCGACGTCAACGCCGCGGCACGCAATGCATTTGCCGTGGCCCCGGTGCACGCCGCCGCGTCGGTGCGCGACGCCGCCACGATGCGGCTTCTGCTCGGCCGCGGCGCGGACGCGAACGCCCGGCAGCAGCTCGGCTACACCGCGTTGCACACCGCGGCGCAACTCGGCGACGAGGAGATCGTCGATCTTCTCCTCGCCCATGGCGCCGATCCCCGCGCCGCCGGCGATGACGGCAAGACCCCGGCCGACCTCGCCGCGGCACATGGACGGCTGGAGGTCGTGAAACGTTTTTCCTGAAGACCGCGTCAAACTAATTATGCGCAAGCCAACAAGCCTATTCGTCCTCGCCCTCTGCCTCACGATCTACGCAAACGCCTACGCCGCGATTACCGGTACCACCGTCGATGCGGACGGGAAACCGATTGCCGGCGCCACGATCCGCGCTTACGCCGCGGAAGGATCGGCCGCCATGCGCGCGCGCATCGTGGCCGGTAAGCTCGATCGCGAGCCGTTGGCGACCGCGCAGTCGGCCGAAAATGGCTCGTTCTCGATCGACCTGAAGAGCCCGGCCGCGGTCGATGTGACGATCGAGGCTCCCGCGCACAGCCCGACGACGATCGCCACGGTCGACGGTGACGACCTCGGCATGATCGTTCTCGGCGCTCCGACGATGCGACGGTTCCGCGTCACCAGCGGCGGCAAGGCGGTGGCGAACGCCATCGTCGTCTCCGGCCTCGAGGTCGCGCGCACGAATGCGTCCGGTGAGGTACCTGCCACAGCGAGCACGCTCTTCGTCTTCCATCCCGACTATGCCATCGCGCGCCGCGAGGCGTCAGCGGTTACGGAGATCAAGCTGGCCCGCGGCGTCGCCGTGCGCGGCCGCGTCCTCAAGGGAACGGATCCCGTCGCCCACGCCATCGTTTCGATCGCCGGCTGGCCGCTCGCGGAGAGCGGCGATGACGGTTCGTTCGCCATCGCACACGCCCCCGACGGCTGGCAGTCGATCTCCGCCGTTCACGGCAGCGACGTCGGGTCGGCCAACCGTTCGAAAGCGGCCTCGGTCGAGATCCGCCTGGAAGCCGGCGCGACGTTTACTGGCACCCTGCGCGACGCGAAGCGCGGCGCGGCCGTTGCCGGTGCGCGGATCGCGCTGAATGGTCCGGACGATTCCTGGGCGATCACTCAGCGACGCAAAAGGGGCCTTCGCGTTCGACTCACTTATCGCCAGGTCCTATCAGATCACCGGGGTACACCCCGCATACGCGATCGACTCTGCGCCCATCGCACTACCGGCCACGCGAAGCCGCGCATTCACGGCGCACCAGTTCGCGCGCGCGAAAGGGCGTGTCTTCGATGAAGACCGCAAGCCGGTCGCGGGGGCGCTGGTGTCCGCCACGAGCTCCAGCGCTACACGCGTACGGTCGGGGATGACGAATGCGGCGGGCGAGTTCGGGATCCGCGTGGCCACGGGCTCGACGTTTCCAACGCCGATCTTCGCCACAAAGCGCGACTACGTTACCGCGATGTCGCCGTCGCGAATCTGGCAACCGGGCGATGTCCGCGACGACATCGTCATCACCCTGGCCCACGGCTTCGTGGCGCAGGTGCGCGTGCTGGACAAGCAGGAACGTCCCGTACCGAATGCGCAGGTCAACATGTCGCACAGCGCCGACCAGAGGACGGCCCAGTCCTTGCCGATCGGCTGTGCCGATCCGTCGCTTCCTGACTGCCACCGCACCGGAGCGGACGGGCTCGTTGCCCTACGGACAACCGAGGGACGCCACGACCTGATGGTGTTCGGCGAGGACGTGGCGCCGGTACGGCTGCCAAACCAGCCGCTCACGGCGCGTTCCGCGACGGTTGTCGTACACGTCGACCGCGGCGTCGAGATCAGCGGGCGCGTCGTGTACGCCGACGGTACACCGGCCGCTGACATCATCGTTCAGACACCGACCGCGATCATGCCGCGCTCGTCCATCTCCGCCGCCGATGGAACGTTCAGGATCGCCGGCATCGCCCCCGGCTCGGCGACGGTGACGGCATTCTCCAGCGATCGCCGCCTTTCCTCCACACCCGTCACTGTCAAAGCGCCGTCGAACGACGTCACGATCACGATGCCGCGGGGTGGGCGCGTCGAGGGCCGCATCGTCGATCGCGCCACGCAGCAGCCCATCACCGACTTCACGGTTCTTCTCCCTTCCCGCGGCGCCCCGAATGTCGTCAGCCCGCCGAATCCCTACGCGGGCGGGCAGCCGACGCATGCGGACGACGGCCATTACGCGCTCGACAACGTCCCCCCGGGCACGGTGCAACTGCTCGTGAACGCCACCGGCTATGTGGCAGGATCGCGGGGCGATATTACGGTCGAGGACGGGAAGACCGTCAGCGGTATCGACGTACAGCTCGATCGCGGAGCGGCGGTATCCGGCCGCGTGACGTCGGCCAGCGCGCCGGTCGCCGGCGTGCAGGTGCGGCAGGCTTTGCAGAGAACGCCGGCCTTCAGCAATGCAACGACGGACGCCGACGGCCTCTACACCCTTCAAGGACTGTCCGAGGGGGACCATACGATCGAGTTTCAGAAGCAGGGCTTCATCGTTCTGCAGAAACCGGTCACGATCACCGCGGGCAAGGATCTGCATCTCGACGCCGAGCTCGATCCCGGCCACGAGTTGCACGGGCGCGTCGTCGACCATTCCGGTCAGGGCATCGCCTCGGTGAACATTTCGACGGGAGGCATCAGCGGCGGGCGGCCGCTCGCTTCCGTGATGTCGGATGGTGACGGCACCTTCGTCATGCAGGGGCTCGCGGACGGGAGTTACAAACTGGTGGCGCGCAAGGACGGTTTTGTCAGCGGCGAAGCTGCCGATGTCGCCCTGCCGCAGACCGGACCGGTCACCCTGACGCTCGAGTCGGGCGCCACCGTCACCGGACGCGTCACCGGCATCCCTCCGGAGCAGTTCACTCAGGTAATCGTCGTTGCCGCGGGCAACACAACGCGGAATCAGACATTCGCCGACGCCAGCGGCAACTTCTCTCTCCCGGGGTTGCCGGATGGCCGTGTGCGCGTCGACGCATTCCTGAATGCGCCCGGCCAGCGGCGCATGGCGCCTTACAAGACGATCGTCATCCAGAACGGAACCGCGCCGCCGGTGGAGATGAAC
>DATLWH010000694.1:0-4110 GCA_035576505.1 Thermoanaerobaculia bacterium
GGCGCACGCTTGGAAAGCGTGTGTACGTTAACGCGTACCGTGGGTTCGAATCCCACTCTCTCCGCCAGCCCGCACGGCGGGCAGCGTTGGTTGGCCAAGCCTCGGCCACCATTTCTCGCTCTCACGCTACAGCAGCGAGCAGGGCCGTTCGAAAATCGTCCACAATGCCCCGCCACCGGATATGGCCAGGCAGGTTTGCCGGTTCCTCCGTTCCCTCCTACTGCAGGATCCACCGGATCTTGGCTACCAGTTGCTGATCCAACGCCTGGAAACCTGACTGCGACGCGAGCGGCGACTCGACCCAACCTCGATTCCAGACGAGAAAAAGGTCCGCGTTGGGTCGCAACATCCATCGCAGGCGATTGTTCATGCCGATGGAATGCGACTCGGAATCGAACTGGGTGTAGGACGAGACGATCAACCTCGGGGAGAGCCCGTAGACTGCTTTGAACTGATACAACCTCTGCGTGAACGCGCCGCCTCGCAGCGTTCCCGAGTCGATTTCCGCGTCCAGCGCGAGTTGAAGCCTCGCTGAGCGATCGGACCATGACGTCGATGTGATCCATTGCTGGATTCGCCCGCCGTAGAACGTCCCCCGGGCAACGATCACCGACGAATGCAGCGGTCGCCCGGGCGGCGACTCGATCTGCACATCGGCAACGGTGAATCGATACTGCCCGGGACCGACAACGGCGCGCTCGCTGAGCGGGAACGGCTCATCGACGCGCTCATACCGATCCGACACGTTGAACTCGAAGCGCGCGCCGTCGCGTGTCCTGAAGCCAAACGGTGTTGCGAAAACCTCCGTCGACTCGGTTTGTCCTGACAGGTTGCTTGTCCGCGTCCCGTACAACTGGAAGAGGTACTGGCGGATCCAGTCGTCCCCGGCTGGCCGCGGCTCGAAGTTTGTCCCGGCAGTGCCGTAGCGTGTTCCTGGCCGCGGAAGAAAGCCAAGCGATGGATCAAGCGAATTGCCGAAGACGTCGTACGAGAGGGTGGCGTTCCAGCGATCGTTCGGATAGGCCAGAGTGGCACCCCAGCCCTCTCCGCTGCCGAGATTGCCGCTGCTGTGCCCTCCCCAAGCCGCTGCGATGAGGTTGCGATTGCCGAGAAATGAGGGTGTATTCCAGACACCGTCCATCGCTTCGAGCGAATGTCCCGAGGTGCCGAGAGGATCGCCATGCGTGACGAGTCCGCCGACGCGCAGATGCTCGTCCACGTCATACGTTCCGCGTGCGGCGAAGAGCGTCGAAGCCGATGGCGTGACTGGAGAATCGCCGGTTCGCACACCAAGCATTGCGAACGACCACGGTCCGCTCCGGCCGAGCAGCTTTCCTCCGACTTCGACCGGTATGACCTCCCCGCCCACGAGCCCGATCCGGCGCGAATAGAAAGGTACGAAGAGGGTTCCGAGCCCGTATCCGAAGTTGAACAGGTTCGCTCCCTCCGCGAAGAACCGGCGCTTCTCCGGAAAGAACAGAGGGAAGCGTGTGAGATTGACCTGTCTCGTGTCGACCTCTGTTTCCGCGAAATCCGTACGGGTTGTCAGCGTGCCGCTCACGCCCGGCGTCGGCTCGTAGCTGGCGTCCACTCCACCGGTCGTGTGCACGGAAGAAGGGCCGGCCGGGTACGCGCGATCCACGCGCGACACACCGTTGAACGTCACCGACGCTCCGTGACCGCGGCGAAGCTGGCCAACACCGCTCAACGTTCCGGCTCGGCTGAAGTCGTAAAGGGATGAGTCGAGCGTTGGGCTCGCGAAGCGGAGGATGGTGTTGTCGCGCGGCGCGTGCCTCTCCGCGTTGAATCCGAACGCCGCCGAGCCCGAGGGGAAGCTGAGCGTGGCCACGGGTATCGTAAGCTCGGCTGTCCATCCGAATGGCGTTCTCTGAACGTCCGCATCCCAGACTCCATCCCAGTCGAGCGAGACACCGCTGGAGTCGGAGATCAACCCCTCGGCGCGCGCCCCGGCGGCATTCACGGAAAAGAAGTAGCCGCTACGCTTGTCATGAAACGTGTCGAGCACAATCGCGACCGTGTCGTCGCCCGTCATATCGGCATCGTGCTGCATGGTGTGAACGGAGATCCGCGAGGGCTCGGGATCCGTGCACTCGAAGCGGAAGTGAATCGTCGGCCCATCAGATCGCGCGTAGACGGTCGTCACGTAAGGGGACGACTGTCCCGGGTGGGGGCTCTGCTGGATCAGTTGTGCCCGCTCAGGCGTCGTCAAGGAGATCGATCGCGGCTCATCGGCGTTTCCGATCGCCGGCAGAAGCAGGATTGCAGCTGTAGCGAGAAATCGATTCGTTTCATGCATGCCCGCCGTTCTTAGCAGCGAATGCTGAACGATCGCTGAAAACCGGCTCCGGGACGCGGTGCTACGATCGAGAGCGATGCGAGTGCTGATCGTCGAGGATGAAAAACCGATGGCAGACGTGCTGGCCAAAGGTCTTCGCGAAGAGCATCACAACGTGGTGGTGGCCACCGACGGCGCCGACGGCTTTGAGCTCGCCCGGCGGCACGCATTCGATGTCGTCGTGCTCGATGTGATGCTGCCGGCGATGAGCGGACTCGATGTCCTGCGCCGGCTTCGGCGTACCGGAAGCAACGTGCCCGTGCTTCTCCTTACCGCTCGCGACAGCGTCCGCGACATCGTGGCCGGCCTCGACAGCGGAGCCGACGATTACCTGACGAAACCATTTTCGTTCGAGGAGTTGCTGGCGCGCCTGCGCGCAGCCGCGCGCCATAGGGCAAATGATCCGGACGGTTGCCTGCGCGCGGGCGATCTCGTGCTTGATCCAGCCGCACACCGGGTCACACGCGGGCAGGTTCAAATCGAGTTGAGCGCCACCGAGTTCAGGCTCATGGAGTTCCTCCTCCGCCGCGCCGGTCGAACCGTTCCGCGAGAGACGATCATCGAGGCGGTGTGGGGCTTCGGCACCGAGGTGGAGGCGAACACGCTGGAGCGCTTCATCCACCTGCTTCGAAACAAGATCGGCGATGTAGGCGAAAGGAAACTGCTGCACACCGTGCGCGGCATCGGATATTCGCTGCGAGAACGAGCGGAATGATTTCCCTGCCATTGCGGGCACGACTGACACTCTGGTACTCCTGTCTCCTCGCGGCAACGCTTGGAACGTTCACGCTCCTCTCATTCGAAGAAATGAGGCGGACGCTGCTGGTGTCGATCGACGCTGAGCTGCGGAACGACCTCGAGGAAACCCGGCGCGCGATCGTCAGCGCGCCGATTTCATCGGTTCCAGCCCGGTTCGCGCGGCATGACCGCGATCTCTTTCAGATCATTGATCACAACGGTTTTCTCGTCTTCGAGACAAGCGCCGCTCGCACGGCGAATCCGCCGGCGCCGAGCGCCGACCACTGTTGCGAGACCGTCCGCGCCGGCGGCGTGCAATTCCGTGCGGCGTCAACCACCCTCTCGATTGGAAACACGAACTATCGAGTCCGTTATTGGCTCCCGTTGCGGCAATATGAGCAATCGGTCGACCGATTCGGCTTGGTTGTTCTCCTCTCGATTCCCGCTGTGCTTTTGATCGGCGCCGGCGGCGGCGCCTGGATGAGCCGGCGCGCCCTGCGCCCGGTCGATCGGATCATTCGCGATGCGCGCGCGATCACGGCTCGCAATCTCGATCGCAGACTGGAGATACCGCGCAGCCGCGACGAACTGCAAGAGCTGTCGCTGACGTTGAACGACATGTTCGATCGGCTGGAACAGGCCTTTCGCCGCGTAACGGAGTTCACAGCGGACGCATCGCATGAACTGCGAACGCCGGTGGCTCTGATGCGGACGTCAGCCGAGGTCGCACTCAGGAACCCACGAACGGTCGAGGAGTACCAGGACGTGCTGTCGAGCATTCACGACGAGTTGCGTTCGATGTCGCAGCTCATCGACGATCTGCTCGTTCTCGCTCGCTCGGACGCCGGAACCGAAGCTCTGGAAATGAGCACCATCGATCTCGGGGAGCCTCTCCGCACCGCCGTCATGCGCCTGACGCCGCTTGCCTTGGCAAAACAAATTCGTCTTCATGCTGAACTCCCGCAGTCACCGATACCGATCGACGGGAACGAATCCGCGTTGCTTCGTCTCTTCTC
>DATLWH010000695.1:0-5470 GCA_035576505.1 Thermoanaerobaculia bacterium
GGGAGGACCACGTCACCTGGACGCGGCTCTTCATCGTCAGCGCGGTGGCCGGCCTGCCGGATACGGATGCCACGACGCAGCGGTTGCTTCAGAACCAGGCTGACATCGGCGATGCCGTTGCCGAGTTCTACGGCCGCGACGCCGGAAACAAACTGACGGCGCTCCTCAAGGATCACATCCTCATCGCGGCCAGCATCGTCACGGCGGCGAAGGCCGGCGACACCGCCAAGGTCGACAGCGAGAACAAGCGCTGGCGCGACAATGCCACCGAGATCGCGAAGTTTCTGCACGGCGCAAATCCGAAGCATTGGCCGGAAGCCACGCTTCAGTCAGCGATGTTCATGCACCTCGATCAGACGCTCGAGGAAGCAACGCATCAGTTGAAGGGCGACTACGCCGCCAGCGTCAAGGACTACGACCACGTCGTCCATCACATTCTGGGGATGGCCGACGTCCTCAGCGACGGGATCATCGCCCAGTTCCCGGCAAAGTTCGCGGCGAAATAGGCCAGCCGCTCGCCCTCGTCTCGTACTACATCGAGCAAATGGCCCGTAACTGCGGTCTATGAGGCCTATATGGGTGCGTTCGGTTTTTCCGGCGCCTTAAACCTTGCGCGCCGCTTCCCGAGCTGGGTGACCGCGGCCAATCAAAATGCAGACTCTACCTAGGCGTACCTGATGCACTACTTCGCGGCCAGCTCGTGCAGGAGTTGTTCGACGTTTTCCGGGACGACGACACTGACGAACCACGACCCCGGGTAAAGGTAGTCCTCACCGGATTCATCGATCACGCGCACGTAGTTTCGTGTTTCGGCTGCTGGGTCTTCGAGTACTTCGTAGACTTTGCGAAGATCGAGTGTGCCGGCATATTCGCCGTTATGAATACAGATTGCGAAGCGTTTTCCTTCGTTCATTCTGGTCAGTCGAGATATCGTTTGATCTTCATCCAGCGTTTGCCGATGCCGTGTGCTTCGTACCAATGAAGCTCTGCCTCAGCAATCGTACCATCCTCGAGTCGGACAGTCGCGAAACCCTTCAGTTTCCTCCAGTTAGCTCGACCAAATCGTTCCTGCAGTTCGGTCAGGTCGCGAATGCCGTGACCACTCGCGATCGTCTCGATCCGGTTGATCAGGCCAACAATGACGAAGGACCTGGACGGCACACACCAAGGCTAACATGCAGCAGATCGCGCAACCTGTCGAGGAGGATCCCCTGGGTTAGAAATGCCCGTACTTGCTTTCGCCCCTTCTTCTTCTTCGCGGCTTCGCGTGCGATCGATGTTCGCGCGAAGACGCGAAAACGCGAAGACCGGAAGGAGCCGTAGCGAGAGAATCCGCTTGGCCGGCCGGGGATTCCTCTCCCACCAACCGCCCCGCCCTCTCGGGAATGACAGAGGTCGGATGCGAGCCCCCAAGGGGGTGCGCGGTAGGAACGTCTGTTGCGCAGATGTTGGCCGAGCCCTTGGGCAACCAACTTAAAGGATCCCGGCAGACAGTTGTGTCAACCGCCACATCTCAGCGACGGAAACTTGCGTGAGAATGATCCGGGAACGACCGGAGTAGGAAGGTGTGACGCCACTTGCCCATCCTTTGAAGATCTCCACTCGCCTGGAGGCTGCGTGCCGGATGGCGCCAGCGCCGGCAGCGTGGCTGGCCCGTTTGCCCGAATCTGTCGAGGCGTTAGCACGACGATGGCAGCTCACCATGGCGGCGCCCTTTGAGGCGACGGAGGGAAGCTGTTCGTGGGTGGCGCCCGTATCGCGTGCGGACGGAACGCCCGCGGTGCTCAAACTCGCCATGCCGCACTTCGAGGGGCAGCATGAGATCGACGGCCTGCGCTTCTGGTCGGGAGATCCAACGGTTCGGCTTCTGGAGTCCGATGGCGGCCTCGTGGCCATGCTGCTCGAGCGATGTGAACCAGGCACGGCCCTCTCGGCTGTCCCGGAACCGGAGCAGGATCGCGAGATCGCCTGGCTGTAGCGGCGGCTCTGGCGCGCTCCTCCGTCGCACTCCCCATTCCGGCTGTTGGCGGAGATGCTGACGCGTTGGGCGGACGAGACGGAGGCTCGACGCGGCCGTTGGAACGATCCGGCTTGGTCGAGGAAGGGTTGCGCCTGTTTCACGAGCTGCCTGGCAGCAGTCCGGCCAGCGTCCTGCTGGCGACCGATCTTCACGCCGGCAATGTTCTCAGGGCAGAACGCGAACACTGGCTCGTCATCGACCCCAAACCATTCGTCGGCGACGCCGCCTACGATGCCACCCAGCACCTGCTCAATTGCCGTGGCAGGTTGTTTTCAGATCCCGGGACCACCATTCGGCGTTTTGCCGATCTCCTCGACTCGTATCAGGTCAAGATTGAAGTCATGCTGGAGCATGCTCGCGCTTAGCGACACTTTTACTGTTCATCCTGAGATCGGATGAATGAAAAGGTGGTGCTTGCTCAAATCTGATCCCGCGGCGTAGGACGCCGAAGGACCCCCTCCGTGCTTGCCGGGTCGGGTGGTGGTACTTCTCGATGCAAGCGCCCGGGGGGTCCTTCGGCGTCCTACGCCGCGGGATCAGATCGGAGCAAGCACCTACATCCGTACCGCGGCTGCGGCAGCCTCAGGATGACAGCGAAGTGCGAGCCGCAAATCTCGCCGCCACACGAGCCGGGATGCGAATAAAGTAGCGCCATGAATCTCGTTGATCTTCTCGCCGAGACCCCGAACCGCGTGCGCGATCTCATCGAGGGACGGAGCGAGGAGCAGCTCTCCTTCAAACCGTCGCCGGATGCGTTTTCGCTGCGCGAGAATCTCCTGCACCTGCGTGACATCGACGTCGAAGGGTACGAGGTTCGCGTCATGCGGATCGTGAGCGAGAGCGATCCCTTCTTCCCCGACCTCGATGGTGCCCGCCTGGCGCGTGAGCGAACGTACAACGCCCAACCGGCCGCGCCCGCCCTGGAATCATTCGCCGCCTCCCGCGCCCGATCGATTGCGCGCCTCCGCTCGATGGCACCAACCGCTCTCGCTTGCACCGGCAATCTCGAAGGCAACGGCCGAGTCACGCTGCAGGAGTTGCTCGAACGGTGGGCGCAACACGACGAGGAGCATCTCGCGGAAATGGGGCTCCTCCGCGGCTCCGCGTGAGACCGATGTTCACGTGCGTACTCCTGGTCCTGTCTCTCGTTCTCGGATCTGCCGGTCCGGTCGTGTCGGATACTCCGAACCTCACCGACGTTCAGATTCGCGCGCTCGCGGCTGAGGCGCTGTGGCACACACCGGAGTACACCCACTTCACCCGCGACACAAGGTTCCAATGGGTCGTCTTCACGGCGAGCAGCCCGGACCCGTACCCGCAATTCACAGCGGCAGTGAAGCGCCGGCTCACCGCGAAATACGTTGTCTATGGCGCGCAGAGTGAACTGCCGCCCGCTGCGACTCGAGTCGATGAATCGCATCGAATCTGGTTCGTGAACGGCTTTCAGTACTCGGTCAGCGTCCGCGCGGCCTCGCGCGGCAGGATCGAGGTGACGTACCGGGACTTCGAAGGTCCCCTCGCCGCAGGAACCCAGGTGATCACCTATCAATGGATCGGTGGGCGGTGGAGGGTCAGAGCGAAGGGGCCGCTGATCGTCGCCTGAGGGTGCCGACCGACTTGCGCTGAAGAGGGGACCCGCGGTGCGCCTCCCTCACCGCCGCCGCGCCTGCGCTACCATTGCCGGACAGTGTCTTCTCATCCGAAAGAGACATCGGTTCAGGTTGCCGTGGTGCAGGCCGCGTCCGTTCCTTTCGACGCGGAGGCGTGCGTCGACAAGGCCGTCCGGCTGATCGCGGATGCATCTGCCACGGGCGCGAAGGTCATCGTCTTCCCGGAGGCGTTCATCGTCGGGTATCCCAAGGGATTGAGCTACGGTCTCGTTGTGGGCGCGCGCGATGCGGCCGGGCGCGAGGAATTCCGGATCTATCTCGAGGCGGCCATCGAAGTACCGGGTCCGCAAACGCAACGGCTCGGAGAGGCAGCGGCGGAACATGCATGCTATGTCGTGATCGGCGTCATCGAGCGCGAATCCGGCACGTGCTACTGCACCGTGCTTTTCTTCGGTCCGGATGGCCGGTTGCTCGGAAAGCACCGCAAGCTCATGCCGACCGCATTGGAGCGAATGATCTGGGGCTTCGGCGACGGTTCCACTCTGACGGCCGTGGACAGTCCCTACGGACGCATCGGCTCGGTGATCTGCTGGGAGAACTACATGCCCATGCTGCGCATGGCCATGTATTCGAAGAATGTCGCACTGTACTGCGCGCCCACCGCTGACGACCGGGACACATGGCTCTCTTCGATGCAGCACATTGCCCTCGAGGGACGCTGCTTTGTCCTGACAGCGTGCCAGTTCCTCCGGAAGCGCGACTTTCCGGACACCGTGCGCGTGTCGCTCGGCGACTCCCCCGACTCCGTGTTGATGCGTGGCGGCAGCGCCATCGTCAGCCCTCTCGGCAAGGTGCTCGCGGGTCCCCATTTCGGGTCGGAAACCATCCTCACCGCCAACCTCGACCTCGGCGAGATCAGCCGAGGGAAGTTCGACTTCGACGTCGTAGGCCATTACAGCCGGCCGGACGTTTTTCAGTTGAGCGTCAATGAGATGCCCATGCGCGCGGTCGTGGCAAAGGAGGCAGATTGATCACTGGCTCCATCCTCTCGGCCGGTTCTCACCGACGCACGTACGTCATGTTGCCGCGGCCTTACGGCTCCGGGCGAGCTTGACCGTCACGAGAAAGTCGCCCTTCGTTTCCGCCGACGGTTCGACGACACAGGTGCCGTTCCACGCGCGCTCCTGATCGTCCGCGAAGGTCCATTGCAGTTGCGGCTTGTTCGCGGTCGAAACCAACGTAGTCTTGGCCCCCTTGATCCTGGGTTTGGTGCCTCGCAACCCATCGGGGAGGTAACGATCGGCGAGGATGGCCCGCGCCCATTTCCCCTCGGGATCCCAGTTGTATTCGAGGCCCAACGCCACCGTTTGCGCCCTGCCCTTACCCAGGATCTTCGAGACGAGGTGGAGAGCGCCGTCGATTCCGGCGGAGAGTCCGGCAGTGGTGATGATCTTCCCGTTGTCGACGTAGCGCCGGTCATACACGACCTTCGTTCCGTTCCTTCTGCAGAAGGCGGGGCTGCTGGATGGCCAGACCGTGACGACCACGTCCGGGATGATCGAAGACCTCAACACCCCCTAAGTGAAATCGCAAGAATAGTGTTTGTCGAGCGTCCTTCTCCCCCGCTGAAAAGCGCGGGGGAGAAGGCTCTCGACGTTACACAGTGTCCGCGAATCCACTGTGAGAAACGCGGGCTATGCGAAGTACGCTTCGTTGGCGGCGATGAACTGGTGCTTGTCGGCGGGGACTTCGTCGAGCGGGAAGATCGCATCGGAGGTACATGCCGGGATGCAGGCGCCGCAGTCGATGCACTCGGCGGGATTGACGTAGACCTGCGTGG
>DATLWH010000696.1:0-3754 GCA_035576505.1 Thermoanaerobaculia bacterium
GCCGCGCGCGACAACTCCGGCTTCATCGTCAACCGCCTCCTCGTCCCCTACATCCTCGACGCCATCCGCGCGTACGAAGAGGGTGTCGGTTCGATCGAGGACATCGACAAGGCCATGATGCTCGGCTGCGGCCACCCCATGGGCCCGTTCACGCTGCTCGACTTCGTCGGACTCGACACCACCTACTACATCACCGAAGTGATGTTCGCCGAGTACCAGGAAAAGCGCTTCGCCTCGCCGCCGCTGCTCCGCAAGATGGTCCTGGCCGGCAGGCTCGGAAAAAACAAGACCGGAACCGGCTTCTACGACTACGCCTCGGGAACACCTGTCCCATTCGACAAAGCAAAGTAGCGTCAAACATCTGTGTCCATCTGCGTCATCTGCGGATAAGCATTTCATCCGCAGTGGTACGCAGATGGCTCGAAGGAGACACCCGTGCCCTACGAAAACCTTGAAAATGTCAAAGCCGAAGTCCGCGACGGCATCCTCTACGTCACCATCGACCGCCCCAAAGTCCTCAATGCGCTCAACGCCCAGACCGTCGAGGAGATCTACCGCGTCTTCGCCGAGGGGCGCGACGACCGGAGCGTCAAAGCGGTCATCGTCACCGGAGGGGGCGAGAAAGCCTTCGTGGCCGGCGCCGACATCAACGAGCTTGCGCAGAAGTCGCCCATCACAGGCAAGGAGACGTCCGAGCGAGGCCAGTTCATCCTCTCCTTCATCGAGCGTTTCCCGAAGATCGTCATCGCCGCCGTCAACGGCTTCGCCCTCGGCGGCGGCTGCGAGCTGGCCCTGGCCTGCCATATCCGCATCGCCTCGGAGAAGGCCCAACTTGGGTTACCCGAGGTCACGCTCGGCATCATCCCCGGCTACGGCGGCACGCAGCGCATGGCCCGGCTCCTCGGCAAGGGCAAAGCGCTCGAGCTGATATGCACCGGCGAACGCATCGGCGCCGCCGACGCCGAGAAGATCGGCCTCGTCAACCGCGTCGTCCCCGCCGATCAGCTCATGGCCATCTGCGAAGAGATGGCAAAGAAGATCATGTCCCGCGGGCCGCTGGCGGTACGAGCGGCCATCGAAGCCGTCAACAACGGCATGGAGATGCCGTTCGAAGAAGCCCAGTTCCTTGAAGCCACCCTCTTCGGCCTCCTCTGCGCCAGCGACGACACGAAGGAAGGGATGCGCGCCTTCCTGGAGAAGAGGGCAGCGAATTTCGAGGGGAAGTAGAGCAGACATCTTGTCTGCTCCCGACGGGCGTCCCCGCCCGGCGGTGGTTTCGGGGTCTCGCGGTCTCGAGGTTTCTGGGCTGGCAAGTGGCCGGGTTGCCCGGTGACCTCATCGCGGAGTAACGAGCCTCGGCGTGTCGTCTCGCGCGCTCGCGATCAAGGTCCTGCCGAATGGCCGCGCGGCCCGGTCACTTCATCGTGGAGTGGGGGAGATCCAATGCCTGCGGCAAGGATGAATCACCGAGTGTCGGCCACGAGGGAAGGGAGTGGCGCACCATTCGAACTATCGGGCAACGCCCGCAAACAGATCACCCGACCTCCGAGTCGAGCCTCGGCCACTCCGTTTCGTGTTGCCGGCAACAAACGTCGTGTTGCCGCCAACAAGCCCGGAGTTGGCGTCAACACCTGCCGAGTCGCCGTCAACACGCGCCGTGTTGGCGCCAACAGGTTCGGAGTCGGCGTCGACAAGTTTTCTGTTGCCGCCAACACCCTCTGAGTTGCCGTCAACAAGTTCGGAGTTGCCGCCAACACCGCGTTTGTTGCCGTCAACAAATTCCGAGTTGACGTCAACAAGCCGGATGTTGCCGCCAACAAACCGGGTGTTGCCGCCAACACATTTTTTGTTGCGGTCAACAAGTTTTTTGTTGGCGTCAACAAATTTTTTGTTGACCGATCCAAATTTGAATTTGAAAGCGCCTGATTTTGGAATGCGATCGACCTGAAACGACCGGATGGTGCAGCGATCCAGCTCGTTTATTCCCCGAACGCCATCCCAAAGGTTGAGGGCGGCCCGCGAGCAGAATCTTCTGGGCTTACAACCTAAGGGTTGTATGATCCCAACATGAGCACTCATGAGATGGATACCGCGCTGCAGTACATTGCCTATGTTCGTAAGGAGGGGCGCCGGTATCTGATCGAGTTCCCTGACGCCCCAGGCTGTCAGACCTTCGCGGATCGCGACGAAGACATCTACTCGAATGCCAAGGAGGCGATCGAGGGATGGATCGAGGCCCACCTCGTGGAAGGGATGGACTTGCCGCATCTGCACCGGACGCCTAATGCAAATGAACGGCGCGTCCACATCACGATTTCTCCCAAGCTGGTGCTTGCCTTGCAGTTCCGATCCATGCGAAGTGCGCGGGGCTGGAGCCAGGCCGAAATCGCGAAGCGCGTCGGTGTCTCGCAACAGCAGATCGCCAAGCTCGAAGATCCTGATGCAAATCCTACGATTGAGACGATCATGAAGGTTGCCCGTGCGTTCGACATGGACCTCCTCGTCAGTTTCAAGAAGATCGCCTGAGCTGAGCGGTGGCTGTGCGACAGGCGGACCATCAGCTTGAAGTGCGTCGTGCCGAAGTCGCCCACCCTTGCTAGTATTCGTTCTCGATGACCGATCCCCTCCACGACCTCATCTACGACTGGAACCTCGGCGCGGAACGAGCCTCGCGGCCTTCCTCGCGGAAGATCGAGTTTGATGATGAGACGCTCCGCGATGGACTGCAGTCGCCGTCGGTGACGGACCCGTCGATCGAGGAGAAGATTCGGATCCTTCACTTTCAGAACGATATCGGCGTCGATACGTCGGACATCGGGCTGCCCGGAGCCGGGCCACACGTGCAGAAGTCGGTGGAGCGGCTGGCGCGGGAGATCGTCGACGCGAAGCTGTCGGTCAAGGCCAACTGCGCGGCGCGGACGCATGAGAACGACATACGGCCGATCGCGGAGATCTCGCAGCGGGTCGGCATCCCCATCGAGGCCTGTACGTTCATCGGCTCCTCGCCGATCCGGCAGTTTGCCGAGGAGTGGGAGCTCGACTGGATCATCGAGCAGTCGGCCAAGGCGGTGCGCTTCGCCGTCGGCGAAGGGCTGCCGGTCATGTACGTCACGGAAGACACGACGCGGGCCAAGCCGGAGGATGTGGAGAAGCTCTACACCGCGGCCATCGAGGCGGGAGCGAAGCGCGTCTGCGTCTGCGATACGGTCGGGCACGCCACACCGTGGGGCGTGCGCAACCTGATCCGGTTCGTCCGCGGCGTGGTCGACCGCGCCAATCCCGAGGTGAGGATCGACTGGCATGGGCACAGCGACCGCGGCCTTGGCGTGATCAACTCCATCGCCGCGCTCGAGGCCGGCGCGGACCGGATTCACGGCTCCGCCGCGGGAATCGGCGAGCGCGTCGGCAACACGCCCATTGATCTCCTGATGGTCAACCTCAAGCTGATGGAGTGGATCGACAACGATCTCACCACGCTGCCGGAATACGTTCGTTTCGTCTCGAAGGCGGTCCACATTCCGCTGCCTGATCAATACCCCGTTTTCGGACGTGATGCCTTCCGCACCGGCACCGGCGTTCATGCCGCGGCGATCATCAAAGCGAAGAAGAAGGGAAGCGAGTGGCTGGCCGACCGCGTTTACTCGGGCGTTCCGGCTGGTATGTTCGGTCTCGAGCAGATCATCGAAGTCGGTCCGATGAGTGGACTCTCAAACGTGATCTACTGGCTCGATGCAAACGGGTATCCGCAGGACGA
>DATLWH010000697.1:0-2957 GCA_035576505.1 Thermoanaerobaculia bacterium
GGGCCAATGCCACGATGCGGCGAAGGCGGCGCCGATTCCTCTGGCCAACCGGATCACAATCCCGAACGACTACACCACGTTCGTCGACCGGACGTATCTCATCTATGACAAGGGCGCGTACCTTCTGGCGGTGCTTCACAAGCAGGTGGGAGACGACAAGTTCCTCACCTTCATGCGCTCGCTGCAGGGGATCTTCGCCTGGAAGTTTCTGACTACGATGGACATCGCCAAGGTCATGCAGAAGGTCGACGGCGGCAAAGACTACGTTCCCTTCTTCGAGAAGTACTACTGGGGAACGGAGATGCCGGCCATGCCGAAGGGGTGAGGGGAAGGTTATCGAGAGTGCTACGATCTTGACCATGACACGCGCCGCTCGCGAACTACTCAAGCAGGCGTTGGAACTGCCGCTCGATGAGCGGGCAAGTATGGCTGCCGAATTGTTGGAGAGTCTGGGCGACGCCGAAGAGGACGTGGATGCCGCCTGGGCAAGCGAGATCAGCAGCCGGGTAGCCTCAGCCCGCGCTGGCGAGATCGAGAGCACCGACTGGCGGCTTGTTCTCGACCGCGTTGAGAAGGAAGTGCTCGGCCGTTGAAGCCGCTGTCGATCATCGTTCCCGCGGAATTGGAGCTCCGCGAGGCAACGGAGTGGTATCGAGAGCGGGATCCGCGCGTGGCCGACCGATTCGCATCAGAGGCGCGAAAGACTCTTCATCTCATCGAGGAGTTTCCTCGGATCGGAGGTTCGGTTCCAGGCGTGGATGATCGTGACGTCCGCCGCATGCCGATTCACTCGTTTCCGTACAACGTTGTTTTTGTCGACCTTGGCGAAAGGCTCGAAGTGGTGGCCTTCGCTCACAAACGTCGTCAACCTGGTTATTTCATGGCTCGACTGCGCCGATCGTAGTGGCTTGAACGGCCACGTCGTCGGGTAGACGCGTGCCTCAGGCGTTGACCGCCGCCATGCTCGGGTAACGATCTCCTGCGGCAACCCCTTTCGGCGCCACCTCATCGATCTTCGCCAGCTCCGCCGGCGTGAGCGTGATCTCGGTCACGGCGATGTTCTCCTCGAGGTGGCTGATGCTCTTGCTGCCGGGAATGGGGACGATGTCGTTGCCTTGCGACAGCACCCAGGCGATGGCGAGTTGCGCGGGGGTGACGCCTTTATCCTTTGCGATCTCCTCGATTCTGCGGACGAGGTCGAGGTTCCGATCGAAGTTCTGACCCTGGAAGCGGGGAGAAAGGCGGCGGTAGTCGGTGGGCTCGAAGTCGTCGATGGTCTTGAAGCGGCCGGAGAGGAAGCCGCGGCCGATGGGGGAGTAGGCTACGAAGGCGATGCCGAGCTCGCGCACGGTGGGCAGAATCTCATCCTCGGGGTCGCGGCTCCAGAGCGAGTACTCGGTCTGCAGGGCGGTGATCGGATGGACGGCGTGGGCGCGGCGGATTGTTTGCGGGGCTGCCTCTGACAAGCCGAGGTAGCGGACCTTGCCGGCGCGTACGAGCTCGGCCATCGCGCCGACGGTCTCTTCGATCGGGGTCGTGCGGTCGACGCGGTGCTGGTAGTAGAGGTCGATGGTATCGACGCCGAGGCGTTTCAGCGACGCGTCGCAGCACCTCCGGACGTAGTCTGGCTTGCCGCTGACGCCGAGGAAGGCGCCATCGCCGCCGCGCATGTTGCCGAACTTCGTGGCCAGGACGACCTCATCGCGGCGGCCGCGGATGGCGCGGCCGACCAGCTCCTCATTCTTATAGGGGCCGTACATGTCGGCCGTGTCGAGGAAGTTGCAGCCGAGGTCGAGGGCGCGATGGATCGTGGCGATCGACTGGGTGTCGTCGTGCGAGCCGTAAAACTCCGACATCCCCATGCAGCCGAGACCTACTGCCGAGACACTAAGAGTTTTACCGAGCGTACGTTTCTTCAACGGCGGGGCTCCTGATTGCGGAGGGCTTCGTCGATCGTCTGTTCGTCGCCTTCGGCCTGAGTGGGCTTACGGTCGAGATCGTCGTCCATCGGGCGGCGATTATCCTTCGCTTCGCGTCTGGCAGGGCGTTCTTTCGGTTCTACCCGGGACATGGGAGCCTCCTGGGGGCGTTGCAGCAAGGGGAGTGCCGGGAGGTGGGTTGCAGGGTTGCAGGGTTGCTGGGGTTGCTGGGTCCGAGCAACTCGCAACCAAGCAACGCAGCAACCTCAGCAACTTAGCAACCCAGCAACCAAGTAACCCACCCCGTCGCTCGGAATGACAGAGACCACAAACCAGTTGACATCCATCGAAGGATGCATAAAAATTCAAGCTGATGAATAATCATGCGCATGGCGACGTATTGCGGAGACGCGACGAGATCATTCGGATCGTCCGCGATCAGTCCGTCCATTCGCAGGATGATCTTCAGGCTCTGCTGAAGAAACGCGGCTTTCGCGTCACGCAGCCCACGCTCTCCCGCGACCTGCGCGAGCTAGGCGTGGTCAAGTCGGCGAACGGCTATATCTCTCGCGACGCCTTTGCCGGCGGCGCAGTGGTGGCCTTTGCCCCGCGCGACGTGGTGGAGACGCGGCTGGAGCAGGCCGTGGCCGAGTACGTCACGGGGGCGGACACGGCCGGCAACCTGGTCGTGATCCGGACCCCCGCCGCCAGCGCCCAGCCGCTCGCCAGCGCCATTGACGGCGCGCCGATCGACGGCGTGCTCGGGACAATCGGCGGCGACGACACGATCTTTGTCGCCTTCCGCACTCCAACCGCCGCCTCTGCGTTTGCCGAGCGGCTCCGACGAATCATCGGCATCGGCCGCCGTAACGCCCGCTGAGGTTTCCCGGAGCAATGCCATGAACGAAACAAACATCCATCCAAGGAAGCGTGTCGCCATCGTCGGCGCGACCGGTTACTCCGGCGCGGAGCTGACCGCCATTCTCGCGCGCCACCACGAGGTGGATCTCGTGGCGCTCTTCTCGTCGAGCAGCACGG